>JAZNTF010000178.1:0-2970 GCA_045591625.1 Candidatus Fimenecus sp. | reverse complement strand
TGATTTCGTAAGTAGGCGTAATAAAGCTAACTACTCCGGTTGACTGTCCCATACCTATTCCCATAGCCATTTTTCCTGTCACACCCGGTTCCAAAAATACTCCATACTGATAATTTGCTCGTCTTGTCATAGCTTTTCCTGCATATACATTCTCACTCACGGCGTGGGTGGTGAAATGTTCAGGTACAATAATCGGAATTTTTCCGCTTGCAATTTGTGCCTCTATCGGAAGAGAAGAATCTGCAACCTCTTCTTCAGATATCACTCCTTTTATTCCTCCAAAATGGTCAATATGAGGATGTGATATCACAACGGCTTTAATAGGCTTTTCTCCAAGATTTTTCTCTATCAATTCCATAGCAGCCTTACTACATTCCATAGTCATAAGAGGGTCAAATACAATTCGTCCACTGTTTCCCTCAATAATAGTAAGGTTTGCCATATCATAGCCACGAACCTGATATATACCATCAGTCACTTCAAACAAACCATATACATGATTATTTTTACTGTTTTCCCATAGACTTGGATTTACAGAATCAGGGGACTTTTCTGTTTCGTCTAAGAATGTATATGCCTTCTGACTCCAAATTACATTACCATTTTCATCCTTGAGTTCAAGAACATCTGGTGCATCTATAAGTCCTCTTAATGCAAATTCACTTTCCTGTTTATCTTCAAAGTCAAGTAAATCATAAACACCTGCATTTATTTTGGCTGTATGCTCTGTGGCAGATTTGGTGTTTGAATTAAGCATTGTTTTATCGCATCCTGTAAGCAACGGGCAGGCAAGAAGCATTGCAATAAAAACGCTTAATAATTTCAAATAACCTTTCATATCAAATTCTCCTTCTACACATTTGCGTTTATAATATTTTATATATTTTTACTTATTATTTGCAAAAGTTCAGACAGTCAGCAGAAATATAAGTTCTGCCATTTTCTATGTATGCAATTCTGTCTGACTCAAAATTATTTTCGTCAACGGTAACAACATTTGTATCTGCCATAAAGATTACTGTTGAATTACCTGTTTTAACAATAATTTTTTTTGGCTCAAGTGCGTTCCAGATAACTTCGTATCCTTTCTCTTCAAAACTTTTGCGAAGCGGTATGTATTCATCGAGTATATTTATTCTGTTCTGACTTTGTGCATACTCACCGCCAATCACTCCGTTTAAATTTTCCGTAATGTAGCTTTCAAGAAGTTCTACATCGAGTATTCCTGTATCCGACAAAAGCTTTGCCCCTTTAAACATCGTTGCCCCTCCGCCATACTCCATAAGGAGATAGCTATGGGAAGCAAGAGTATACTTTTTATCAAGTACAATTGGCTCATATGCACCGGTTTCCTGATTAAGTACCTCAACATCTGATACGCGTCTTGCTCCTTCTACGCTCACAAACTCCTGGTTTTCATCAAGCATTACAGAATGCTTAATTTGGGGGTCAAAATCGAATTTAATGCCCGATACATGTTGGAAACTTCCGTTTTCTTCCGGATAAAAAACCAATCCATATTCAAGCATATCAACAATTTGCTGCCCCGTCACCTCTGAAATGCAGGTTTTATTGGCAAACGGAAAAACTCCTAAAATTTCATTGAATGTAATATCACCTGTATCAATATCATTTCTGATACCACCACCATTAATAAATCCAATATCTGCACCTGTAATCTCGCGATATGCATCTGCACAAAAATCTCCAAGGTTTGTTTCGGCATTTCTGATAATTCTGTTTCCCTGTTCATCAAGCGTAGTAAGGCTAACTTCGCTCACACCGATTTTTCTCTCACCAAGTTTTGCGTATTCTTCATTTATAGTAGCAATATATTTTGTTATTTCTTCATCGGTTTTTTCGTATGTTTGGGTGGGTACAAGCTCGGTTTTTATTGCTCCGTCTGACAGAGTAAGCTTGCCTATATTAGCAAACCCTGTTCCTGTGGATGCAACGATTACATCATTACCGGCTTTGTCGTTTACTACCATACCTTCCACAACGCTGTGTGAATGTCCATCGAGAACCACATCAAGTCCAGTTGTATTCTGAATAAGTGTCTGTGCGCTCCACTGCTCAAAAACATATTCCGTTCCAAGATGGGCAAGTGCAATTATGTAATCCGCGCCTTCTTTTTTTGCAGCATCTATGCTTTTTTGTGTGTTTTCGTAAAGTGTATCTGCACAAAAGCTATATGTATACTGACCTTCTTCATTTTTAAACTGTGCAGGTGAAGAAGATGTTAAAGTATCGGGTGTTATAATTCCGATATATGCAACCTCTGTATCACCATAGGGCACTATTATGTATGGATTAAAAACACTTTTTTCTTCGCCAATTTTCTTGTAGTTGGAACAAACAACAGTTGAATCAAGTTTATTGACAAGCTCATGCAGACGCTCAGTTTTATAATCAAATTCATGATTTCCAAGACCTACGGCATCATACCCAATCAGATTCATAATGTTTATTATATATTCGCCCTTTGAAACTATGCCAAGGCTACCACCCTGAACAAAATCGCCGGAGGTTACAACACCGACATACTCTGCATCATCAGATATTTCATCCTTTAGTGCAGCAATCTTTGCATAACCATCCACACTGCAATGAACATCACTTTCAAACAGAATCACAATTTCCTGTGTGTCCGCTGCACTTGTTACCAACCCCAGAGAAGACAACAGCATAGCCAACACGACAAAGCCGATACAAATTTTCTTTTTCATACATTAACAGTCCCTTTCAATAATTGTTTTTTAAGACCTGCTATTCCGATTAAAAAGTCAGCACAAGTCTCACATTAAAAGTGTCAAACTCTTTTCATTTTTCAGTATTTAATTACCTATTGAAAAATTTGGCACACTATGCTATAATGATTATACACCGCCCATCGATGGGCTATGCAAGTGTTTTTTGAAGATTTTCGACTTTAATCATCGTATCCGTTAGGATTATTCTTCTGCCAGT
>JAZNTF010000177.1:0-3580 GCA_045591625.1 Candidatus Fimenecus sp. | reverse complement strand
AATATATGCTTTTCATCCATGCAGGACTCATCGGATTCTGTCAGGGATTCCAACCTGTTTCAGGATTCAACTTCGGTGCCAAACGATACGACAGAGTCAGAAGCGCATTCAAGTTCTGTCTTATTGTTGCAATAGTGCTGCTATCAACGCTCGGTGCGATATCTTTTGTTCTTGCACCGCAGATAATGAGCTTTTTCAGGGAAAATGACAAGGCAGTAATCGAAATCGGTACACTTGCTCTGAGATTTCAAAGTCTCGCTCTTCCTTTCCAAGCGTGTGCTATGATGTCGCAATTTCTTTCACAATCAATAGGTTTCGGTGGAAGAGCGTCAATAGTTGCTATGGGAAGACAAGGTTTATTCCTGATTCCTCTTTATCTGATTCTTTCAAGCACAATCGGTCTTCTCGGACTTCAGATGTCTCAGGCAGTTTCTGATTCACTTACATTTATTGTTGCAATTTTCGTTACGGTCAGCGTACTGAAAAAATTGAAACAGCTTGAAAAATCACAAGCATAAAAGAAAACCCCTTGACAACGCTCTGTTGCCAAGGGGCTTTTATTAATCTTCAAAAAACTCAATAATTTTTTCCAATGCATCTTTTGAACTTTCAAGTGTTTCAGTATCATTTTCGATATCTTCAACTTCAAATATCAATGAATTTACAAGTTCTATTGTATCGTCGATTATTTCCGTTTCTTCACGATATCTTTCGTACGATGAGAATTCGTCTTTGTAAGCATCTGACAAAGCTTTTGCCTTTTCAAGACAAGCAAGTGCTTTTCTCATTTCTTCTCTCGCTGCGACACCCTTCTCAACGATAACAGCATATTTATTTGAGTCTATACCCTCTTCGAGAAGGACACCTGCATTATAAATATATTCAAGAGCTTTATCATAATTGTCTGATATATCCGAAATATCTTTATCATATTCAAATTCACCACAGTTGACAGTAAGTTCTGCGGATGCATCGTTATATACAAACTTAAGTTTGCCTGTACCTGGCGCAACTCTGTAAATCACAAGAGCAAGTTGATTATCATTTGATTTGTCTTCATCAATATAGAACAAGAACTTACATTCATTTGCAAACTTCTCCATCTCTTGCTCAGTAAATTTGTCAGCACTTGAAATTTCAAAGTCATCAATATAAATTTTCAACTTGTTTTCTTCATTGATGTTTTTAAATGCAAGTGTAACAAGAATTTCCTCATAGTGATTTTTAAATGTAACACTGTCACCTTCAACAAATGTGAGTTCAGCGGGAGCAACATCATTGACTACTTTTAAACCTTTTGCAGTAGCACTGTAAAAGAATTCACCACTTACTTTTTTATAGGACCTTATTGTATAATAATAGGTCTTACCCTGAACGGCTGTTTTATCAATATATTCAAGAGTATTATTACTCTTGGTTGTGGCTATCTTCTTCCATGTACCTGCTTTACCTGAATCACTTCTGTAAATCATATAACCGATTGTACCGAGCGATTTAGAATAAGTGAGTTTTACTCCATCATCAAGTGGTACAGCTTTAAGATTCTGAGGAACTGAAACATCAAGAATTGTACTCTTATATGCCTTCGAAGCTGTACTGTAATAATCTTTACCATTCACAGTTTTAAAAACCTTGTAGCAATAATAATATGTTTCTCCGATTTTAACATCTGCATCAGTATAAGACTTTGTTTTATTGTTTTTGATAACTTTGATTTTGGTCCATGAACCGGATTTACCTGTCTGACTTTTATAAATGGCTACACCATTCATATCCTTGTCGATGTCCCACTTAAGCACAACACCATAGCCACCATTACCCACAAGAGTGAAAACCGGTCTGTAAATTTCAGTGGAAACCTTCCACACTGTACTCATTTGCGAAATAAGTTTGAGTTTGCTGGATGGATTATAATAGTAGGATTTTACCGTGTAATAATATACTTTATTGGGCACGACTGTTTTATCTGTGTAAGAAGTTGCTCCGGCTTTTGTAGTTGTAAGCTTTGTCCAGGTACCTTTTTTACCGGAAGGACTTCTGTAAACGAGATACCGATATGTTGAGTCATTATGGTCCGTCCACTCAAGCTTAACAGATGTATAATCAACCTCTGATATATGAAGGCTAGGCGGTGCATCAGGTCGCATTGACGGTGGCATTGCATAAGAAACAACGCTCATGGTTAAAACTATTGTAATTACGCTGAGTATGAGACATAAAATTGATTTTAATTTATTCTTCATAATAACATCTCCTTTTCTTCAGTATATATCCAAAATATGTAAAAAACAAGATATTTTTAATTAAGAATAATTAAATAGAAAATTAGCACCGATTACTGTAATATAATCGGTGCTTTTGTATTTATAATACTATCTTTCCTCTCGGAAATATGAAAGTCCCAAACTTGCAGGAGGCTGATGTTCACGCTTACGGCGCATACTGATTACAACAAGAACGATAATTGTAACTGCGTAAGGTGTCATTTTTATAATTTCCTGCATTTCAAAGCTGATATTCGGAATGTAGTTATGAATTATAAAAAGGCCACCGAAAAGTATAGAGCCGAGAATACTTAAATCCGGCTTCCAGATTGCAAAAATAACAAGGGCAATCGCCAACCAACCACGGTCACCAAAACCATTGTTTGACCATACACCATTTGCATAGTCCATAACATAATAAAGGCCACCGAGACCTGCCACCATACTTCCCACACAGGTTGAAACATATTTATATTTCTCAACATTGATACCTGCTGCGTCAGCTGTTGCAGGGTTTTCACCAACAGCACGAAGTTTAAGGCCAAAACTTGTTTTATTAAAGAAGAAGGAAGCAACAACAGCAATAATTATAGCAAGATATGCAAGAAAACTATATGTGAGAAAAATATCGCCAAACCAGCCTAATTTATCCGCAAAAGGAATTGGTGTTTTGAAACATACACTTGTCTGAGTAAGTGCAATCGAAGGCATATCGCTGCCAACAATTTTAATAAGCGAACCACCAAAGAAGTTACCGAAACCAACACCGAACGTAGTAAGCGCAAGACCTGTAACATTCTGGTTTGCTCGAAGGGTAACTGTCAGCAAACAATAGATAAGTCCCATAACAAGTGAGCCAAGAAGCGATGTCAAAAGCGGAATAAGCACAGCGAGAAAAGGATTCACAGTCTCCACGGCATTTTCATATGCGAAAGCACCTATAACACCCGAAATACCGCCAACATACATAACTCCGGGAATACCCAGATTAAGGTTGCCACCTTTTTCTGTAATAATTTCACCTGTCGAACCAAAAAGAAGTGGAATGCCCTGCATAACAGCTCTTTGAATAAATGCAATAATCATTATGCATCCCCTCCTTTCTTTGATTCACGGAACTTCACTGTGTAATTTATGAAAAATTCGCTACCAATAATAAAGAAAATAATAATGCCTGTGATAATATCAGAGAAAGAATTATTAAGACCAAAATCTGTTGAAATTTCGATTGCACCTTTTTGAAGGAAAACAATAAGGAATGATGTGAGAATCATATGAATAGGATTGAATTTACCAAGCCACGATACCATAATCGC
>JAZNTF010000176.1:0-9452 GCA_045591625.1 Candidatus Fimenecus sp. | reverse complement strand
TGTCCTGTAAGCATTTCATACATTACAACACCTTCAGAATAAATATCTGCTTTTTCATCAGTCACCTCACCACGAGCTTGCTCGGGACTTATATAGTGTACTGAACCAATAGCTTTATCAGTTGTTGTAACATTAACATCGGCTCTGCTAAATCTTGCTATACCAAAGTCTGTAATTTTAATTGAGCCATCGTGAAGTAATAATATGTTCTGTGGTTTAATGTCCTGGTGAACAATTCCCTTATCATGGGCATGCTGCAATGCAGCGAGAATTTGTCCCATAAAATGTACTACTTCTTTCCAGTTTAAAACACCCTGTTGTTCAATATATTCTTTAAGAGTGATACCATCAACATACTCCATTACTATATACTGAATTCTATCACCAAAACTAACATTATAAACACGAACAATATTAGGATGTGAAAGTACAGCAATCGCCTTTGATTCATTCTTAAATCGTTTTTTAAACTCTTCATTTGACAAAAATTCATCTTTGAGAATTTTTATCGCAACGATTCTATCATCAATATTGTCGTAAGCTTTATATACAACTGCCATTCCGCCTACGCCAATAATTTCTTTTATTTCATATCTTCCATCAAGTCTTTTTCCACAAAAATTATCCATTATATAATTGAAGCTCCTTTCTTCAATAATTAATATGTTATTGTAACAACCGTAACATTATCGCCACCGCCATTGTGATTAGCTCTGTTTACGAGTCTTTCTGTATACTCATAAAACTTTTTATCACTAGTAAGCTCGGCTATTTCTGTAGGTTCTACATAATTAGTTAAGCCATCAGTACATAATATAAGAACTTCTTCTTCGGAAATATATTCCTGACAGAAGTCAACTCGAACGTCTCTATCAACACCTAATGCTCGGGTAATTAAATTCTTTCTCGGATCTTTTTTAGCCTCATCAGGTGTTAATCTTCCAATATCAACCATTTCCTGAACAAAAGAATGGTCCTTAGTTAATTGAGTGAGTTTACCATCGGATAAAACATAAGCGCGAGAATCACCGACATGTGCAATATATGCCGAATTATCAGCTATAAACGCAACAACAACCGTTGTACCCATGCCTGTTAATTCCGGGTCGGCTTGACCAACTTCATAAATGCTTATGTTTGCAGCAATTATAGCAGATACAAGAATGTTTTTTATTGACTTTCCGCTCATACCTTTTTTATATGAAGAAGATATTCTTTCTGATATTAATTTAACTGCTATAGAACTAGCCTGATTGCCACCTGCAACACCGCCCATTCCATCACAAACCACAGCCCAAGCGACTGAACCCGGCAATTCACCGGCAGCGTATGAATCCTGATTAGATGATCTTACAAGACCAATATCAGTTTTAGCAACAATCTTCAACACACTCACCTACTTTTCTTTTTGATGCTCTCAATTGCCCACAAGAAGCATTAATATCACTACCAAGTGTTCGTCTCACAGTAGCAGTGATACCTCTTGTAGATAAAATATCTATAAATTTTTTCTGTCTTTCAACAGAACTTTTAATGTACTTTGTTTCTCTTACATTATTTACAGGGATTAGATTAACATGACAAAGCATACCTTTTAATCTGTCAGCCAATTCATAAGCACAATTATCACTATCATTAACATCTTTAATCATAGCATATTCGAATGATATTCTGCGACCTGTTGTTGATGCATAATGTCTGCAAGATTTTAACAATTCATCAATATCATAAGAATTATTTATTGGCATTGAAGAACTACGAATATGATTATTAGGTGCATGCAATGAAACAGATAATGTAAGACCCAGTTTTCTTTCTGCTAAATCGTAGATTTTAGGAACAATACCACAAGTAGATAGAGAAATGTGTCTCATACTCATATTTTGACCATTTTCATGAGTTATGAGTTCTAACATTTTCAATACATTATCATAATTATCTAAAGGCTCACCTGTTCCCATTAAAACCAAATGATTAATTTTTATATTTAAATCCTTTTGTGCTGTATAAATTTCAGATAGCATTTCACCTGCCGTCATTTGACGTACAAATCCACCAATAGCGGATGCACAGAAAGTACAGCCCATTTTACAACCTACTTGTGTTGAAATGCAAATAGAATATCCATATTTATATTTCATAACAACACTTTCAACATACTCATTATCAGATAAAACAAATAAATACTTAACCGTATCGTCAATTTCAGATACTAATTTGGTGTTTATCTGACAATTATTAAAATAAAAATATTCACTTAATTGTACTCTCATATCTTTTGATATATTAGTCATTTCATCAAAAGATGTTACACATTTCTCATGTACCCATGAAAAAATCTGTTTAATTCTGAATCTTGGAAATCCGAGTTTTAAAATTTCTTCTGAGAGCTCGTCATAACTCATTGAACGAATATCTTTTAACATTAAAATTATTCCTTAATTAATTTTGCAAAAAAGAATCCATCAGAATTCTTAAATGGTTCAACCGTCGTCATTCCACCATTTTTAAATTCCTTGAGTTCACTTAAAAATCTCTTACATACATCCTCATTTTCTTTTTTACTTAATGAACAAGTGGAATACATAAGCACCCCATTGTCTTTTAAATATAAAGAGGCATTAACTAAGATATTATATTGCAATTCACATAATTTGTCAACAAAACCAAAATCTTTATACTTAATTTCAGGTTTTCTTCGAATAACGCCTAATCCAGCACATGGTACATCACAAAGAATTTTATCTGCTTTTGGCAAATTTGAATTAAATACTGATGCATCTGAAACATACGAAGTAATTATGTTTATGCCCAGACGTTTAGCTCCATCATTAATTAATTTAATTTTATGTTCATATAAATCGAAGGAATAAATTGCACCTTGATTTTCCATTATTTGAGCCATAGTAAAAGATTTTCCACCTGGAGCAGCGCACATATCAAATACTATATCACCTTTTACAGGCGAGAATTTTTCAATACATCTCTGAGACGCTATATCCTGAGCATGAAAATAACCGTTTTTATAACATAATGATTGAAAAATCGAGTTACCCGAAACAATCTCAAGTGCGTTAGCAATTTCTTCACAAGGCTTTGCCGTAATACCCTCATCAGCTAATTTTTCAATTAGTTTTTCAGATGTTATCTTCAATGTATTAACTCTTATATATGTCGGAACAGAACCAATTGAAGATTTAAGTATTTTTTCGGTGTATGTATATCCATAATCAGAAATAAATTGTGAAACTAAAGATTCAGGACAAGAATATTCTATACTTAAATCATAAATTTTATTATTTGTTTTTTCTATATTAATATTATTAGATGATAACTTTCTTAATACAGAATTAATAAGACCTGACGCATAACCGCATTTTGATTTTTTAGACAATTTAACACTTTCATTTACTGCAGCAGAAACAGGAACTTTATCCATATATAAAATCTGATATGCACCAAGGCGTAATATGGTTAAAACACTCGGATTTAATTTTTTTATTGGTTGTGTTAACAATTTAGAAAGATAATAATCAAGTGTTATTTTACGTTCCAGAACACCATATACCAAAGCACGAACAAAAGAGGCTGAAGAAGCCTCATTATTATTTAATACAGATTCAAGTGTAATATTTGAATATGCTTTATCATGTTCGATTTTACTTAAAATTTTATATGCTAATAATCTATCGTCCATTATTAATCTCTTCTTTTATTAATTGATAAAATCAAACGTAATAAGTTAGCAACACTAACTGCAAGAGCAGCTACATAAGTCATTGCTGCAGCAGAAAGAACTTGTTTTGCTCCATTTTTTTCGTTTTCATTTAAAATATTTATTTCACTTATAACTTTTATAGCACGTTTACTTGCGTTAAATTCAACAGGTAATGTTACAACCTGAAAAACAACAGCAAAGGAGAAGAAAATTACTCCGGCAAGAGCTAACGGACCAAAATCAAGAAAATAACCAATTATTGCAAGAGGCATACCTAATCTTGAACCTAAATTTGCTAAAGGTAAAATTTTATTCCTAAGTTTTATGGCAGAATAATTTTGAGCATATTGAGCGGCATGTCCTGCTTCGTGACAAGCTACACCAATTGCTGCAACCGAAGTAGAATTATATACGTTATCAGATAACCTTATAATATTTGTTCTTGGGTCAAAGTGGTCAGTAAGATTACCTGAGGTTTTTTCAACCCGTACATTTGTTATACCATAATAATTAAGAATTTCAACAGCCGCCTGTGCACCTGTTATATGACGACTTGATAAAACTTTAGTATATTTTTTAAAAGATGACTTAACTCTTGCTGAAGCTATTACAGAAAGAATAACCATCGGTAAAACCAAAATTATATAATAATAATTGGAAATATAATGATATGAAAAATACTCTGACATATTTACTCTCCCAAAACAGTACCTTTTTCTATTTTATTACCTCTCAGAAAACTTGCCGTATCAGTTTTGCGTTTTCCTTCTGCTTGAATTTCCAATATTTCAATACATTGTCCATCACCGCACATACAAACAAGTCTGTTATTATTATCAACAATTTCTCCGGGTTTTCCTGAAAATTTTTCTGTAATCTTTTGAGACTTATGGATTTTATATGTTTTATTGTTAATTTTTGTAGTTGCAATTGGCCAAGGATATAACCCACGAACTTTATTATGAACTTCTGTTGAACTTTTATTAAAATCAATAGGACAAAGTTCTTTTGAAAGCATAGGAGCATAATTTGACATACAATCCTCTTGCTTAACAGGATTGAGCTTGTTAACCTTTATAGCTTCTATTGTGTCAATTAAAACTTCAGAGCCCATTAAAGATAATGCATCATGAAGCTCACCAGCATTCATCTCATCTGTAATTTTAATTGATTTTTTTATTAACATATCACCTGTATCAAGACCTACATCCATCTGCATTGATGTAACACCGGTTTCTGATTCACCGTTAATTATACTCCACTGAATAGGTGCTGCACCACGAAGTTTAGGAAGTAATGAAGCGTGAATGTTAATACAACCATACTTAACACTTTCAAGTATTTCCTTGGGGAAAATTTTGCCAAATGCAACAACAATAATTAAATCAGCATCAAGACTATTAATAATATCTAACGCTGTGCCGTCTCGCATAGTTAAGGGTTGAAAAACAGGAATATTATTTTCCATAGCACAAACTTTTACAGGTGGTGGTGTTAACTCGTATCCTCTGCCCTTTGGTTTATCAGGTTGAGTAAATACACCAACAACTTCGTCATCACTGTCAATTAATGCTTTAAGACAAGGAACCGCAAAATCAGGTGTTCCCATAAAAATAATACGCATAATATTATTCCTCACCATTTTTATCAATTTCTTCTTGAGTAGCTAATTTATCAATATAAAGAATACCATCAAGATGGTCGATTTCGTGACAAAAGGCTTTTGCTTTTAATTCTGTGCCTTTATAAACACACCAATTACCATCTCTATTCTGTGCTTTAACTTTAACTGTCCTTGGTCTGATTGTTATACCTTGTTTTCCCGGTAAAGAAAGACATCCTTCAGCACTACACTGAACATCTTCTGTTTCAATAATTTCAGGATTAATAAGTTCAATCAAGCCATCACCTACATCGATTATAACAACTCTCTTTAAAATTCCAACCTGAACTGCGGCAAGACCAACACCTTCTGCAAGTTCCATAGTATCCTTCATATCATCAAGAAGTTGCCACAATTTTTCATCAAATGTTTCTACAACACGACTTTTCTTTCTTAAAATTGGGTCTTCTTCTGTTCTTATATTTCTAATAGCCATTTTTAATATACTCCTTATAATATGTTTTCAGGATTAATGTCAGCATAGATGTTGACATTATTTTGTTTATTTTCTTTTTTAAATGAAATAAGTAATTCTCTAATCATTGTTTTGAATTCTTTGTCATTTTTACATTTGATAATAATTCTACTTCTGAAATTACCACCAACTTTAGATACTCTAGGAGAAACCGGTCCAAGGACAATGATATTTAAATGAGAATAATTATCTGAATGCCGTTTCTTTAAAAACTGTAAAAAATCATTTGCAGTTTTATTGACATAGAATTCATTTACTGATGAAAAATTGATAATACACAAATCACAAAATGGTGGATAAATCATACTTTTTCGGATTGACATTTCAATATTGTAAAATGATTCATAATCCTGCTCTTTTGCCATATTAATAATATCACTATCGGGAAAAGAAGTCTGAATATATGCTTTTCCGGGAGATTTACCTCTTCCACAGCGACCTACAACCTGTGTAATCAAGTCAAAAGCTCTTTCTCCACTTTTATAATCATCATTAAAAAGCATTTGGTCAACACTTAAAACACCAACAAGAGTAACTTCCGGGAAATTAAGGCCTTTTGCAACCATTTGAGTACCAACTAAAATATCATATTCGCCTTTTTCAAAATTTTTAAAATATTTTTCGTATGAATATCTAGATGAAGTTGTGTCTGTATCCATTCTTAAAACTCTTGCTTCTGGCACAATAAGTTTTAATTCTTCTTCAAGTTTTTGTGTACCCATACCTCTAAAACGAACTGTATTGTTATTACAGTTATTACATTTATTAGAAAAAGGTATTGAATATCCACAATAGTGACACATCATTCTATTATTTTTAATATGATACGTAAGTGAAATACTGCAATTAGGACAAGAAGCAACTGTACCACATTCCGTGCACGATGCAAAGGTATTATAGCCGCGTCTGTTTAAAAGAATTATAGTTTGCTTTTTACTATTATAATTTTCTATAATTTTTTCAGCAAACCTCTTACTGATGTTTTCCATAATCATATCACTTTGATATGTGATATCAATTGTTTCAACATCGGGTAAAATGGATTCACCATATCTTTCCTTAAGAGTAAAAAGAGAATATGTTCCGCATTTTGCTTTTGTATATGTTTCAATTGAAGGTGTAGCAGAGGCAAGAACCAATAAACCGTTATGACAACCAACTCTATATAAGGCAACATCTCTCGTATGATATCTAGGAGACATTTCAGATTTATAAGTATGTTCTTGTTCTTCATCAACAATTACAAGACCCAGTTTATCAAATGGAGCAAAAATTGCTGAACGTGTACCAATTGCAATTTTTGCATCGCCTCTTTTTATTCTTTTCCACTCGTCAAGACGTTGTCCAATTGATAACGAACTATGAAAAACTGCAACATTATCACCATATCTGTCATAAAAAAGAGAAAGCATCTGTGGTGTGAGAGAAATTTCCGGAACCATCACAACAATTCCGACATCATCCTTTAAAGCTTCATCAATTAATTTTAAATAAACTTTAGTTTTTCCGCTTCCTGTAACACCAAAAAGCAAACCACATTTTGGATTATTATCCTTATATAATGATAATAATCCATTAAATGCATTGTTTTGCTCCTCTGATAATTGAATATGGGTTTTATTTCCACAAGCAACATTATCATAAGGAGTTCTTAATATTTCATCGTCATATATTTCAACTAAATTCTTGCTTTCAAGCGCTGTAATAACTGCAACAGAAAAGCCGGTGAAATAACAAAGTTCTTTAACTGATGCAGTGCCTACATCAGTTAGTATATTTATAATTTCTTTTTGTTTTTTTGTAAGCTTGTTAATTTCAGGTGAATTGATATCAATATCAGGCATTAAACTCACCATTTTAATGGTAGCATCACTTATTCTTCTTTGTGTATCAAAGGATTTTAATAAAATACCATTTTCAACCATCTTATCAAGAATATTAACCTTAGTGATATTACAAGCTGAAATTATTTTTTCACTGTCAATAAAGTGCTTTTTATCTTTTAAAAAAGTATATATTTCATTTTCTTTTTCTTCTGTTATTATACCATCAAAATCATAATTAACAGCATAAAGCGTTTTTACAGACATTGATAATCCTATAGGAAGAAAAAGTTTGCATGCATCAAAATATGTACAAAAATATTTATCTCTGATAAAATTTGCCGTTTTTAACATTTCATAAGTTAAAAGGGGTTCTTCGTCTATAACCGAATTGATAGCTTTTAATTTTTTATCTGATTCAATATTATTTATAACTGAAAATACTATACCAACTCGTTTTTTATTAGAGTTGCCGAACTGAACAAGAACTCTTTTACCAGCGACAACATCATTACATAAAGAAGAAGGAACAGAATAATCAAATAACATGTCAAAAGAATATGCTGTATTTTCAACAGCAACTTTTGCAACAGTTAAAAGTTTCATAATCTGCCCCCTTCTAATTCAAATTATTTAATTGTAAGAAAATCAGATATTGCGAATTTCTTCCGGTTCAACAACAACAAAATTGCCATTAATTATATCATCTAATGCAAGACTTACAGGCTTATCATTAAGAATTTCTTCTTTTTCCTGTGCTTCAGTAGAAATTTCTCTGGCTCTTTTTGCAATTGCTGTAACAAGTGAATAACGACTTGTTCGATTTTTAAGTACATTTCTTAAATCTGGATTAAACATTGTTTATTACCTCACTTATATAATTGTTCATTCTTTTATTTGAAAAATCAAGTGCTTTAATGATAGTCAAAACATCTTCTGAAGCACTCTCAATATTTTCATTTACTACAAAGTAATCATAATCTATACTTTGCTGTACTTCATCACGAGCTATTTCAAGACGTTTTTTTATATCTTGTTCGTCTTCTGTACCTCTGGAACGAAGTCTGTTCTCAAGTTCATTCATTGATGGCGGTAAAATAAAAATACTAACCGAATCAGGATATATTTTTTTAATATTCTTTGCACCTTGAACTTCAATTTTAAGTATAACGGTTTTTCCTTCTTCTAACCACTTATCTATCGGAGCTTTAGGAGTGCCGTATAAATTCGAACCATATTGAGCATGTTCAAGCACTTCACCATCTTCAATCATTTGTTTAAATTCAGGCATTGAAATAAAATAATAATCTTTACCATCTGTTTCATTCTCACGAATTCCACGTGTAGTTAATGAAATGGATTTCTGTAAGTTTTTATCTTTATTCAATACAACATCAAGTATAGTATCCTTACCAACACCTGATGGTCCCGAAAAAAGAATTAATACCCCATCTTTATTCACTATATTCAGACCCTTCCAATTCCGTACGATTTAAAATAGTTTCAGCTTTTAAGTATGTAGAAACAACATGGTCACTATCCATTATGATAATTGCTTGTGTTTTTCTGCCCTGAGTTGCATCAATCAACATATTGTTTTCTTTCGCTTGTGAAATAATACGCTTTGCCGGTGCAGAATCAGTCGAAATAATAGCAATAACTCTATCAGAATTTACAGCGTTACCAAATCCTACATTAAAGTCGGATCGTAGCCATGTCGTTCTGTGAGCCAAGGAGTTGCCTTAATTAATTGTCTTCCTAAGACCGCTTGGC
>JAZNTF010000175.1:0-5878 GCA_045591625.1 Candidatus Fimenecus sp. | reverse complement strand
AATGTTATGGGCAGCGGTTATAAGTAAGCTTATGCTCTTGATGTTGTTTTTCTTATCAAGCACAAATGACATCATAGATGCATTCTCCGAATAAAAAAGAAAATTATTATCTTCTCGTTGACTTAATCTGAAATTGCCGGTTTCCAGGTTGGTTTCATAGGTTTTGTTCATTCTGTCAACGAATTGCTCGATTCCAAAATTAAGCTCTTTGGAGCAGGAACAAAAAAATATGGTTATAACCACAAGGAGAATTGCCAATAATTTTTTCATAAATAGTCCACCTCCTTAATATTTATTGTTAAAACCCAAAAAAAAGTCATAAAATTTACAATTTATTAAAATTTTAATATTGGAAAATCGTACTAAATAATGTATAATAAAGTGATAAAATTTATTTAAAGGATAGTGATTTCCTTGTTTAAGAATTTCAAAAAGAAAAGTCCAAAAGTCAAGGCTGGTATAATAGCATTCATTGTTGTGATTGCTGTTCTTTTAGCGTGGGTGCTTTATTCTAACTTCAAGCCTGACCCTGCACCTGAATATGAGCTTTCAGAGGTGTCTTATGGTACCATTACTGAAAGTCTTGATGTGAGCGGAACGGTTGAATCAGGTGTTACTGAAAATCTACTTGCTATTGAAGGTGTAACAGTAAATGAAGTACTTGTGAATGTCGGTGACACAGTTAAAAAAGGTGATAAACTTGCTACATTTGATGTTTCAGGTGTATCCCAGTATGTGACAGAGGCTAAAAGTGCTTACGATAAAGCTCTTAAGCAATATAATGATTCTGTGAGCTCATCTTCTGCAAATGCGAAGAGAAAAGCACAGATAGAAAAAGAAATTGAAGCTTTAAATAAAAAGATTTCAACATTACAAGGTGAAATAGATAAGCTTACAAAGGAAATTGAAGGAACAACAACTCAGACAGCACCAATTTCAGATAATTATATTGAAGAAGTTATAAAGCAAATGCTTAAAAACGGTTCTTCATTAAAGCAAATAAAAGAATTCAAAAAATCACTTGAAAGTATTAAATTGCCGGTTTCTAATTCTGCTTCTTCAGAAAAACAACAGGAGCTTATGCAGAAAAGTATTGAACTTGCCCAGCTCACTTCTGAACTTACAGTTCTTTATGGCGAAGGTGCTATGATGGTAGTTGTTGATGATACAACATTAAAAGCACTTAAAAAGGTTGCAGATACAAAGAAAGAAGAATACGACCAAATCAAGAAAATTTATGATGATATGGCAGCCGGTTGGGTTGCAGAAAATGAAGGTATAATCACAGCAGTTAATATTAAACCTGGTGAAAAATTTGTTGTTGTAAATAACTCTACATCATCAACATTTGACATTTCTGCTCTTCTTGGAGGAGTAGATGATGAAACAGCGGGTATTATCACTTCTCTTCTTGGTCAGAACAGTGCTCCTGTCGGTTCAGGTATTGTGCTTGAAAGCTACAACGATATGATTGTTTCTGTAACAGTAAGTAAGTCTGATTTGCTTAAGGTTAAAGTAGGTATGAAGGCAGTAGTAACAAGTCTTGATGCAGAATACGAAGGCGAAGTTATTTATGTAGGTGCAACTGCAGTGGATTCTACAGGTGGTTTTGACATCAGTTCAATTGCAGGATCACTTATGGGCGGTGGCACAAGTTCTAATGGTGCCGAAGTTAAGGTTAAGATTAAAAATCCTGACGAAAAAGTTGTTATAGGCTTTGATGTGGACATCAGAATTATTCTCGACACACTCGATAACGTATTAAAGGTTCCTGTTGAAGCGGTAGTTTATAATAACGGAACTTATTCTGTATTTGTTTATGACAAAGAAGAAGAAACAGTAACAAAGCGTACAATCGTCAAAGGTTCTCTTGATGAATCTTCATATGAAATCGTTGAAGGTCTTGTAGAAGGGGAAGTTGTTGTAAAGAGTCCTGACCCTAAGATGGAGGACGGTACAAAAATCGCAGAGAAAAAAGCGTAAGATTAGCAAGTTAATCGAGGTGTGAACTTTGAATATAAGAGAAAATATACGCATTGCTATTTTCAGTATTAAAACAAATTTAATGCGTTCTCTTCTGACAATGCTGGGAATTATCATCGGTGTTGCTTCGGTTATTGCCATAATTACTGTGGGAAATGGCGGTCGTGATTACATTGTCGGTATGATTCGTGATATGGGTAACAGTGCCATATCAATAGCTGTAAATACTAATTTTGCAGACGATGATGATTATTTTACGGATGAGGATATCAAGGCAATAAAAAAACTTGATGGTGTTCAGTATGCATCAATGCAGTCTATATCAATGTGTCAGATGACTGCTAATGATACGACAGGCTTTCTTATCGGAATCGGTTGTAATACTGATATGCAGATGTTGATGCAGACTCCATTACTTTATGGCAGGTTTTTTACTGAAGAGGAATACATCAATAAAAAGAACGTTGGTGTTATTGACGTTGGTAGTGCCTTACAGGTTTTCGGAAGAAAAAATGTAGTGGGTGAGAGTGTTTACTGTACGGCTAACGATTTGACTATACCTGTGAAAATTGTCGGTGTTGTTGATATAATGGCAAGTATGAATCTTGACACAGAGGATTTGATGAGCAGTTCAAGTGCAATGATGGGCGGAATGCAGATGACAAGTTGTATGCTTATGATGCCTGCTTCTGTTACAACAACACTTAACGGTACACGTGCAGGAAGATATGAGATGCTTCAGGTTACTGCAACAGATGAAGCAATGCTTGACGGTATCGGTGCTGCCGCAGTTAACTATATACATTCTCTC
This sequence comes from Candidatus Fimenecus sp., assembly GCA_045591625.1. Classification (GTDB taxonomy): domain Bacteria; phylum Bacillota; class Clostridia; order Oscillospirales; family Acutalibacteraceae; genus Fimenecus. The sequence goes on along the minus strand of JAZNTF010000175.1, from coordinate 3,084 downwards.
CATGATAATTACGAAAAAGAGTGTTATACAGTTACAAATATGGCAACATACATTGACCTTTTGGATACAGTTATTAATGTGTTTACAATCTTTATTGCTGCAGTTAGTGCAATTTCACTTGTTGTTGGTGGTATCGGTGTTATGAACATTATGCTGGTATCAATTACCGAGCGTACCCGTGAAATCGGTATCAGAAAGGCTCTGGGTGCAAAAACAGGTACAATTATGTTCCAGTTCCTGACTGAGTCGATTATACTTTGTCTTATTGGTGGTGTAATTGGGTTGCTACTTGGTGTCGCCGGAGCCGCATTGGTTTCATTTGTAATGGATGTACCGTTGTATGTACAACCTGAAACAGTTGCCCTTGCGATTGGTTTCTCATCTGCAATTGGTATTGTATTCGGTGTTTATCCTGCTAAACGAGCAGCTAATTTGCCACCTATTGAAGCTCTCAGAAGAGATTAAAATCAAATATTTTTCCGGATATCAGTTTGGTATCCGGATTTTTTTGTCTGTTTAAAAATATGAAAGATTTCCTTCATGAATTGTGATGTATATGCAGTTGTATATACATCATTTTTTTATATGCAAAATTACACTGTAAAGTAAATTGCTTTACAAAAAATATAAATTCAGGCGGTTAAATACCCTTGATACATATAGTTTTAAACATTTTCAACAAAGTTTTCAACAAAATCGGTGTTCAAATTACTGTTAAAAATAAACTCAAAAAAGTGAAGTATAGTCAAAAATATACTAAATATTTTAAGAATTTATTCATATTTTTTTGCAGGAAAATATTTTATTCCGTCATTTTTTGTTTGAAAATATAACTGCGGATTTTGTCGAAAAGTTTTTTAATTTAAAATTTCAAAAATGTATTGCCATAAATTACCATATATGCTAAAATATGGCAGAAATAACAAATCAGAAATGATTTTAAAATTAAATGGAGGTTTCAAAATGGGAAACAATTTAAAGGTATTACTTACAGGCGAAGGTAGTGATTTTGGGAGGAATTGTGCAAATGTTTTACGTTCATACGGATGTGATGTAACTCTTGTTGCAAAGGATGGCAAGACAGTTTTATCAAAAATATCATCCATGAGTATTGATGTAGTCATTATGGATGCATTTATGACAAATATCGATGCTTTAGGTGTTGTGAATAGTCTTAGTGAAAGTGAGAACAAACCTTTCATTGTCATTGTTTCTAGCTCTGATAATCAAAGATTTGAGCAAGAAATTCTTTCTGCAGGTGCTGATTATTATTTTCTTAAGCCATTTGATGTTAATATGTTGGCACAACGAGTCACACAATTATCCGGCTGGTCGGATAATAAAAAGCTGAACGCTTCCGGCAAGGATTCCAATGACTTACAAATGACAGTCAGTGAGATTATGCATCAGATTGGTGTTCCGGCACATATTAAAGGCTATCAGTATCTTCGTGAAGCAATCGTTTTATCAATAAATGATAATGAAATGATGAGCTCAGTTACAAAGGTGCTTTATCCTACAGTAGCAAAGATTTATTCAACAACTCCATCCCGTGTAGAACGTGCAATCAGACATGCCATTGAGGTTGCTTGGGACAGAGGTGATATTGATGTGTTAAGCTCCTATTTTGGCTATACAATTCAGAATACTAGGGGAAAGCCGACTAATTCAGAATTCATAGCAATGATTAGTGACAAGCTTCGTCTTAGAATGAAGATTTCCTGATTAAATCGGATTGACAATATATAGTAAAAATGTTATTATTTTTTCACATGAAATATTTAAGGGCTCATAAAGTAATGAGCCTTTTTTAGGGAGATTTTATGTCAGAATTAATAATTATTGCTGTGGGTCTCGCTATGGACGCCTTTGCGGTTTCGATATGTAAAGGTCTCAATATGAGAAAGCTTGATATTAAGCAAACAGCACTCATTGCCTTATTTTTCGGTGGATTTCAGGCGGGAATGCCACTTGTAGGGTGGTTTATCGGCTCAAGATTTGCTGATTATATAACGAGCATTGACCATTGGATTACATTTATATTGCTTGGAATTATTGGCGGTAAAATGATTTATGAGTCGTTCTGCGATGATAAGTGCGAAGAGTGCGAAAGTAAGCTTAATTTGAAAGAAATAATAGCACTTGCGATTGCCACAAGTATTGATGCTCTTGCGGTTGGTGTAACCTTTGCTTTTCAATATGAAAGAAAGGATGCAATTACGGCAATTGTTCTCACAGGAATAATAACCACATTACTTTCTGCGATAGGTGTGTTTATAGGACACAAATTCGGTGCGAAATATAAAAATAAGGCAGAACTTGCAGGTGGACTTGTGCTTGTAGGCATGGGTGTTAAATTTCTTTTGGAAGGCCTTGGGATAATATGATTAAGACTTTGTTATGGGATGTGGATGGTACTCTTCTTGATTTCTCGAAATCAGAGGAGTATGGAATAAGAAAATGCTTTGAGGTATTCTCTTTGGGAGAATGTACCGATGAAATGTTGTCACGATATTCACTCATAAATAAAAAATATTGGGAAATGCTTGAAAGAAATGAGCTTACAAAACCCGAAGTGCTTCGTGGCAGATTTAAAGAGTTTTTTAAATCAGAAGGAATCGATTTCGATAAAATTGACGAGTTTAATCTGGAATATCAATATAGACTTGGTGACAAGGTTTTCTTTTGTGACAACGGATTAGAAACGGTGCAAGCTCTTAAGGGAAAGGTAAAACAGTATGGTGTTACAAACGGCACCTATGTTGCTCAAAGCAGAAAGCTGAAGGAATCCGGTCTTGACAAAATTTTTGACGGTGTTTTTATTTCTGACAAAGTTGGTTATGAAAAGCCATCAATTGAATTTTTTGATGCAGTACAGACTGAAATCGGTGAATTTAAATCAGATGAAGTGATGATAATAGGGGATTCGCTGACAAGTGATATTAAAGGCGGAAATAATGCAGGAATCCTTTGTTGTTGGTATAATCCTAAGAATGGTGAAAATAAAAACAATCTTAAAGTTGACTATGAGATAAAGGATATTTCAGAAATACTTGATATAGTATGAAATTAAAAGAACTGTTG
>JAZNTF010000174.1:0-13840 GCA_045591625.1 Candidatus Fimenecus sp. | reverse complement strand
CGATCCGACTTCTGGGAAATGACGCATATTAAGCACACGGGCAGATGCTTCACGACAAGCAGCAAAAGCCTCCGGCAAAATATCGTCAAGTGTTTCACCATTTTTAAGTCTTTCCTTGAATTCAGGAGTTTTTGCCTGAAGCTGCGCATCAGTGAGTTTTTTGTACTCTTCCTCAAGTGCTAAAACTTGTTTCTGGATAGGAATTATTCTCTTGATTTCTCTTGAAGAATAATCACCGAAAATCTTTTTAAATAATGACATATTTATTATCTTTCCTTTCAGAAAAATGCATTTTTACAGGTGTTTGGCTTTATTTTTGCTTTTGCCTAAACCAACCCAGTATATATTTGGTAACATTATAACATATCTTTCATGAAAAATCATTAACTTTTTGTGAAAAAATTATGTTTTTTCCTTGATTTAAATGCTTTTTTTTGATATCCTTTAATGTGTATATAAATTTCTTAATTTAGTTATACTTAAAAATGATTAAGGAGGCGTTTAAAATGACTGACGCAAGAACAATGGCGTATATCAATATGTATGCTGTTCTCGGCACATTGGAAAATCTTTGTGAGCTTGATGATAAGGCAAAAGAGATTCTTTCTACTCTTGAAAAACCTGTTTCATTGGCTTTTGATGTTAAAGACGGTCCAAGTGCTACACTCACATTCTCTTCAAAGGGATGCCGTATGGACGATGGCGTCAACAGCAAGTGCGATATCAAAATTCCTGTATCCTCTTGCGAAAAATTCAACAAGATTATTGATGGTGTAGTAACACCTATCCCTACAAAGGGTCTTACAAAAGTAGGTTTCCTTTTAAAAACATTTACTGCACTTACAGACAGACTTACAGAGGTTATGAGACCAACTCCTGAGGCTCTTAAGGACCCTGATTTCTTCCGTCTTAACACTCTCTGCACATTCTATACAGTTTCTGTTGCCATTGCACAGATTGGTAACCAGGATGAAATTGGTAAATTCAGTGCTTCAAACATTGTTGACGGTGACATTCAGATTGGTATTACAGATGTTGTTTATTCAACAATCCGCGTTAAGAACAATCGCCTTATCACTATCAAACAGGCTCCTGAAAAGCCAAGAGCAATTATGGAATTCTGTGACTTGGAACTCGCAAACGCACTCTTCGCAGGTACAGTTAACTCAATCGACCATGTTGGTAACGGTAACATCACAATCCGTGGTCTTATCTCAATGGTTGATAATGTAAACCGTATCCTTGACAGAGTCGGATTATACTTAGCATAAGGAGGACACTGAAAATGAGTAAATTTCCATTATACGATACCACAAAAAGCCGCGAGATGTTCAGTCGTGCATCACAGGTTATTCCGGGTGGTATTTACGGTCACTTAGGTCCTGCAGAAGGTCAGTGGATTCCTGTTAACAGATGGCCATCTTTCGCAGAAAAAGCACAGGGTTCATACTTCTGGGACGTTGACGGCAACAAATATATCGACTATATGTGTGCTTACGGTCCTAACGTTTTAGGTTACAACGACCCTGATGTTGACGCTGCTGCTCTCGCACAGCTCAAGCTCGGCAACTGTACAACTGCTCCAGGCAAGGTTATGGTTGAATGTGCTGAAACACTTGTTGACACTGTTGCTTGTGCTGACTGGGCATTCTTCTGCAAAAACGGTTCTGATACAACAACTCTTGCAACAATGGCAGCAAGAGCACATACACATAAGAAAAAGATTATCTTCTTAAAATACTACTACCACGGAGATTTCCCATGGGCACAGAAAGTTGACTACCCGGGCATTACTCCTGAAGACGTAGCAAACAATATTATCGTTCCTTGGTTTGACCTTGATGCAATCCAGAAGGCTTATGACGATAACAACGGTGATATCGCAGGTATTATTGCACAGCCTTATGACCACGGTAACTTCAAGGATAACGAAGTTGCTTCTAAGGAATACTGGCAGGCAGTTCGTAAATGGTGTGACGATCACGGTGCTGTTCTCATCATCGACGACGTTCGTGCAGGCTTCCGTCTTGACCTTGCCGGTTCTGACCATTTCTATGGCTTCAAAGCAGACCTTATCTGTTTCTGTAAAGCTCTTGCTAACGGTTACAATATGTCAGCACTTTGCGGTGGCGAACATATGAAAGCAACTGTTTCAGGTATTACATACACAGGTTCTTACTGGATGAGTTCTGTTCCGTTTGCAGCTTGTATTGCTTGTATCAACAAGATGAAGGCTCTTGATACACCAACAATGTTCCGTCGTCTTGGTAAGATGGTTACAGAAGGTTTCAAGGCAGCCGGTGCTGAACACGGATTTGACCTCAGAGTTTCCGGTGAACCTGCTCTCTTCTATTTAAGAATAGCTAACGATGATAACCTTATGCTTCATCAGGAATGGGTTGCTGAATGTGTTAACCGCGGTTTATTTATCACATCTCACCATAACCACTTCATCAATGCTTCTCTTACAGAAGAAGACATTAAGAAGTCAATTGAAATTGCTGAAGATGCATTCTCAGTTGTAGCAAAGAGACACCCTGAAATCAAAGGCTAATCAAACAAATTATAGTGAAGTGGGGACTTCACTTCTAATAAATTTTTCTTGGAGGGAAAATTATGGCTAATTTATCAAAAGCAGAATGGCTCCAGCTCGAAAAGAAAGCCCTCGAACTCCGTAAACTCTGCGTACAGACAACTGTATGGGCAGGTAGCGGACACTTCGGTGGCGGTATGAGTGTTATGGACCTTCTCACAGTTCTTTATCACAAATATCTTAACATTAAGGTTGACGAACCACAGTGGGACGACCGTGACAGATTTATTCTTTCAAAAGGTCACGCAGCAATTGCTTATGCTCCTGTTCTTTGCGACAAAGGCTTCAACCCTGTTGAAATGCTTAAATCATTCAACCTTTCAGGTTCAAAAATGGGTATGCACCTTGACTCAAACAAAGTTGTAGGCGTTGATGCTTCAACAGGTTCATTGGGTCACGGCCCATCAATCGCAGCAGGTACAGCACTTGCAGCAAGACTTCAGAATAAAGATTTCCTTACATACGTTGTTACCGGTGACGGTGAGCTTGGTGAAGGCTCATGCTGGGAAGGCTTTATGACAATCAATCATTATAACCTTTCTAACTGTATCGTATTTATCGACAGAAACCACAACATGATTGACGGTAACACAGAAGATGTTATGAAGCTTGAACCACTTGCTGACAAGATGACAGCATTCGGATTCAACACAATCGTTGTTGACGGTAACAATATCGGTGAACTTTGTGACGCTATTGACGTTGCTATCGAAAGAGCAAAGACACCACAGGCTCCTACTTGTATTCTTATGGATACAAAGAAGGGTGCCGGTATCAAGTCAATCGAAGGCGACTACACATGGCACTACGGTGCAATCGACGACGCACTCTTTGAAAAGTTCAATAACGAACTTGATGCAGACTATGCAGCAAGAGTTGCTAGAGCAGAAAAGGAGGGTAAATAATTATGGCAGGCGGATTTGTTTATACAGCAGTTGACCAGACTGCACTTTCTACAGCTGAAATTTACGGTAAGGCACTTGCCGACATTATTTTAAGAGACCCTAAGGTTGTTGCTATTACAGCTGACCTTGCAAAATCAACAAAGCTTGGTGACGTTTTAAAGGTTTGTCCTGAAAGAGTTATCAACGTTGGTATCGCAGAACAGGATATGTTCGGTGTTGCAGCAGGTATGGCAAGAGCAGGTATGATTCCTTTCCTTTCAGGTTTCTCTGCATTCACATCAATGCGTGCTTGTGACCAGCTTCACACAGACATCTGCTATCAGAATGTAAACGCAAAGATTATCGCTACTCACTCAGGTACATCTTTCGGTCAGGCTGGTTCAACTCACCACGCTATTACTGACCTTGCAATTACAAGAGCAATGCCTAACCTTACAGTTATCGTTCCTGCTGACGGTTTTGAAACAGCAAACGCAGTTAATGCTGCTTATGATAACTTCGGACCATATTACATCCGTATCAACCGTGGTTTTGACCGTGTTCTCTATGAAAACATGGACTACGGCTTTGAAGTAGGTAAAGCAGTTGAAATCTGCCCTGGTACAGATATCACAGTTATCGCTTGTGGTTCTTGCGTATTCCAGGCAAAACAGGCTGCTGAATTCCTTAAGAATGCAGACGGACTTTCAGTTCGTGTTCTTAATATGCACACAATCAGCCCAATCGACGTTGAAGCTATTCAGAAGGCAATTTCTGATACAAGAAGAATCATCACTGTTGAAGACCATCTTGTAACAGGCGGTCTTGGTTCAGCAGTTGCTGAAGTTATGGCTCAGTACGGTAAGGGTTGCGCTTTCAAGATGCTCGGTCATAAGAGCTTTGCAATGATTGGTCTTCATGAAGACATTATGTCAGATGCCGGCATCGATGCTAACGGTATCATCAATGCTGTTCGTGAAACAATGAAGGCAGACTTCGAAGAAGACGATAACTGGGACGACGATGTATAATCTCGCCAGATATCAGAAAGTGAGTTGATAATATGCACGAACAAAAAGAACTTTATGCAAATAAAATATTTTTTAATGCCGCATTACCACTTGTAAAAGTTATTGCAAACGATGTTCCTTCTCTTAAAAAGCAATTTGAAAAGGTTCATGCAGTAATTCAGGTCAGCGCTCTTGACCCTGATGTTGAAGGCGGAAAAACAGCAATGCACTTCGTTGTTAACGGAAGCGATGACTGGAAGGTGCATTTAAATGCTGTTGAACCTAATCCACATGTTGAACTTGAATTCAAAAGTCTTGAAGCAATGAACGCATTCTTTAAAGGCAAGATTGGTCCTGCTACTCTTCCTAAGATGAAGGGTATGGTTAAGCACTTTGGTGCTTTCAAGGCATTCTTAATGGTATTGCTCAAGCTTTCAGCCCTTACAGGTGCAACTGAGCCACCAAAGGACGAAGAAACAAAAACTCTTATGGTTAAATGCTTCTTCTACCTTCTTTCAAGCGGTATCAGCCAGCTTAACAAGATGGGACATCCTGAAGTTAAGGATTGGACTTTAAAGAGTCCTGACCGTGTTTACGCTTTTGCAGTTAATGACCATCCTGAGGTTTCTGCTTTTATCCGTATTAAGGCAGGTAAATCAAGAGCAGGTCGTGGCGAATATAAGAGAGCAATGCCTTTCTTCACACTTCGTTTCGATAGCCTTGATTCAGCACTCGGTATTCTTTTAAGTACTGATGACATGCTCGAAGCTACAAAAGCAGGACGTCTTATTATGGACGGTGGTCCTGAATTTGGTGCACAGCTCGGCGGATTTATGCTTGAAGTCGGCGACTTGGCAAAATAAAATAATACACATAAAAAAGCTCGGTTAAAACCGAGCTTTTTGTTTTTGCAATTGATTATCAGTTATCATTATTTCTTTTTAAACTTTTTATAGCACAAGTTACACCTATCATTGTTGCTCCTATTCCTACTGTTAAAATCATATTGACAAATGCAAACAATAATATAGAAAAATCTCCTGTTATTATGGTAGCACCTGATTCCATTATACTGAACTCCCACTCTGTAAGTCCTGAATAGAAGCACCACCAGATTCCAATCCAATATAACAGGTTGTATATAATACTACCAATCAAAATTAAAATTGATTGTTTTTTTGAAAAGTTTGTTTTTTCACAATTGAATAATTTGTAAGTAACAAACGACAAAACCACAAATAACACACCAGAAACAATATGTGATATATAATATAGAAGAAACATATTCATTCCCAACTGTAAAAACAAGTATATCAGCCAAACGGTATAAATTTTTGCATTTCTTGTTTCTTTAATAAACATTACACCTGATAATGCTAATGGCACTGTAAAAATTATACCAAATGGAATTATCATACTAAAAATTGCAATTCCGATTAATCCCCAACCTGTTTTCTGATTTCTTGATAACTTTGATATTGCATCGTATATATTAACGGGAGGCTTTTTTATGACTTCTCTGCCTGTAAGTTCATCAAGTGAAATCTCAAAAATATCACATAGTTTAATTAGTTTATCCAAATCAGGTACTGCTGTATTGTTTTCCCATTTTGAAACCGATTGACGAGAAACATCCAGTTTGTCAGCCAAATCACCTTGGGACATATTCTTTTCATTTCTTAATTCATAAATTCTTTCTCCGAGATTCATTAAATCCCCTCCTTTTCTGATTAAATCTTATCACATATTCACTGTAAATTCCACCAACTCGCCTTTAAAATTTAGCAACTAACGGTTGCACATATAAAAATTGATATAAAAATTGAATTTTATTATACAAATATAATTTATCGAGATGATATGAATTTAAAATAGGAATGAAAACCTTGTAGGGGCTGACGACCTCGGCAGCCCGAACCAAGTGTACAGATAAACTAACTGCGGGACTCCGGGGTGCGGGTGTCCGGTGGACACCTCTGCGAAGCAGAAGCACCGACCTAACCGGCAGGTGAGACCGTCGTCCCCTACAAAACCCATTTGGTTTTATTTTATAATTGCGTCGCAGACCCACAATTCTGCATTCCGAATTCTGCACTCTGCATTTACTCGACAACCTCCGATTTATAAACACTACTATTGTCTGTGTTGTCTTTTTATGATATAATACAACAGAAATTTTGTGAAAGGTGAAATCTTTATATGAATACAAAAAGACGAATAGATTTCACAATTGAAGATAAGTATGATGGTAAGAGAGTTCTTGAATTCCTTAGAAATCAAGCAAAGGCATCGGCACGACTTATTACGAAGCTCAAGCACGATGAAGACGGAATTATGCTTAATGGTGTTCATGCAAGGACAGTTGACCTTATGAAAAAGGGTGATATTCTTTCAATCACACTACCTGTTAATAAAGAAGAACAGACTTCTGCCGTCGAGCCATTGCCATATCCCTTAAAGGTCTTTTATGAAGACGAGGATTTACTGATTGTGGATAAGCCTGCGGGACTCCCCTTGCACCCGTCACACAATCATCAGGGTGATACTCTTGCAAATGCTGTGGCATATCACCTCCAACAGCAAGGAAAATCGTCTGTTTTCCGTTCAATCGGTCGTCTTGACAGAGGAACTTCGGGAATTGTTATCTGCGGTCTTAACAGATTTGTCACCGGTATTCTTAACGGTAAGGTTTATAAGGAATATATGGCACTTTGCGATGGAATTTATGAGGGTGAAGGTGTAATTGACCGTCCTATTTATCGTCCTGACCCGATAAAGACATATCGCACAGTTGATGAGCGTGGTGAACCTGCCATTACTGAATGGAAAGCACTTTCACATCACGATGGTAAGACATTGTTGCGAATTCATCTGCTTACGGGCAGAACACATCAAATCAGAGTTCATTTTGCATCTTTAGGCACTCCGCTTGTGGGTGATACAATGTACGGAACTCCGCGAGAAGATATCTCCCGTCAGGCCTTGCACTGTTGCTATTGCAAATTCACTCATCCCGTAACAAAGGAAGTTATTGAAATCGAATCTCCCCTTCCGGAGGATATTTCTCAATTTGTAAAATAAGGAATATAACATATACTTGCTTATTTATAACAAATATGCTATAATAGTTACAAATTGGTTACAAACAACTTTGCAATTGAGATTTTAAAGGTGATTTAATGAACGAGATTAAAGATTATGTTGTTTATCCTGATAACACAGAAATATATCTCCCACCAACAATGCCGGCTAAGCAGGATAAGTTTTACAAGAATCTTGTTTACGTTGCTTCGGCCGTTGTCTCTAAGCTTTGCATCCGAAAAGGAAGTAAAATTGAGAAAATAAATATGGATGGACTAAAGCCACCATATATTGTTCTTTCAAACCACACACAGTTTGTGGACTTTCTTGTAAGTTTCAGAGCCACAAGACCATATAATTTTAACAATATTGCTACTCTTGACGGATTTGTCGGAATGGCAAAAATTATGGAAAAACTCGGTTGTGCTTGTCATCGTAAATACACAACTGATATAAGCCTTGTTCGTGCCGTACACAAGGTTCTTCACGAATATGGTGATATACTTTATATGTATCCTGAAGCAAGATATACAAATGTTGGCGCAACAACTCTTATTCCTGATGTTGTGGCAAAGCTTGTTAAGAAAAACAAGGTTCCTCTTGTTGTTATGATTCATCACGGAAGTTATCTTAATGCTCCATTCTGGGATTTCCGTCAGTACAGAAAAGTTCCTTTCCGTTCTACTATGAAACAAGTTCTCACCGCAGAGCAAGTTCAGGAAATGAGTGTTCAGGAAATCAATGAAGTAATTCATCGTGAAATGGCTTATGATGATTACAAGTGGCAGAAAGAAAATAACATCAAGATTACCGAAAATTTCCGTGCTGACGGTCTTAACAAGGTTCTGTATAAATGTCCGCACTGTATGGCAGAAGGACAAACTGTTGGTAAAGGAATTCACCTGACCTGCGAAGCTTGTGGTAAGAAATGGGAAATGACCGAGCTTGGTGAAATGAAAGCTGTAAACGGTGAAACTGAATTTTCACATATTCCTGATTGGTACGAATGGGAAAGAGAATGTGTACGCAAAGAGCTTCTTGACGGTACATATAAATTCGAGGACGATGTTCATATTCATTCGTTACCAGGCATTGAGTTCATTGACTTGGGTGAAGGCAAGGTTACTCACGACCTCCTAAACGGTTTTGTTGTAACAGGTCACTATAACGGTCATGATTTCAGAATTCAGCGCTCAACAAAATCTCTTTATACTTTACATACAGAATTTTTATATAAAAAACTCGGCAAAACAGATAACTTTGATGTTTCTGTCAAGGATGATTCCTTCTATTGTATTCCTTCAAAGAAAGATGTTGTGCAAAAGCTGATGTTTGCAACAGAAGAGGCGTATAAAATTTATAATGAAAACCCTTTAAAGTAATAGTTATGACAAACAAGAAAAGCTATGTGGAAGAAGTGTGCTATTCTGATAATGTCAAAAAATATGACTTATCAAAACCACCTATAAAACAGTCTAAAACAGCCTTACTGCTCACAAGATTGTTATCAAAAGCACTACTTCCTCTTTTAAGAAAAGGTCACAAACTCGAAAAAATTAATATGAATGGGCTGAAACCCCCGTACATTCTGCTTTCTAATCATATGCAATTTATGGATTTTGCTGTGCTCTTTGATGCTATATATCCTGAAAGATTCAATTTAGTCGCAGCAAATCATGTGTACTATAAAGATTATGCCCTATTAGAAAAATTGGGATGTATGTGCACAAGAAAGTTCATAACTGATATAGGTCTTGTACGTAACTGTCATAGAGTTTTGCAAGAATATGGTGATATTTTTGCAATGTTTCCTGAGGCAAGATATTCTCCTGACGGAACACAATCGGTTTTACCACCTGCTATCGGAAAACTTGCGAAAAAGAATAAGGTTCCTGTGGTAATTTTAATTAATCACGGAAACTTTTTAAATCAGCCATTTTGGTCACATTATAAGTTCAGAAAAGTGCCTTTTTATGCAACAATAAAACAGGTACTTACTGCTGAAGATATTGAAAATATGAGTGTTGACCAGATAAATCAGATTATCGAAAAAGAATTTCAGTATGACGATTACAAATGGCAAAAGGATAACAACATTCTGATTACTGAAAAATATCGTGCACACGGTTTACATAAAATCCTGTACCAATGTCCACACTGTATGGCAGAGGGCACGACCACAAGCAATGGTACTTCTCTAACTTGTAATGGTTGTGGAAAAAACTGGGAAATGACGGAATTGGGTGAACTTAAGGCACACCAAGGTGAAACTGAATTTTCACATATTCCCGATTGGTATAAATGGCAAAGAGAAAATGTCAGAAAAGAGCTTCTTGACGGTACATATAAATATTCGGACGAGGTTCAGACCTACGGATTTCCCGGAGTTTATAAATATTTTAACCTTGGTAAAGCAACTGTTACCCACGACCTTGAAAACGGTTTTGTACTGACAGGAAATTACAATGGTCAGGATTATAGAATTCATAAGCCTGTATCATCACTATACAGTCTGCATATTGAGTACGAATTTGGTCATTTAAAAGGTATCGACTGCTTTGAATTACCAACAAAAAATGACTCAATTTATTGTATTCCTACAAATGAATATATAGTTACAAAACTTGCACTTGCAACGGAAGAAGCCTTTAAAATTGTAAATAAATAAAAATTGACCCTGCCGCTCGGTAGGGTCAATTTTTTTCGGTTGATTTTACATATTTCTCAACAAAGCCCAGATGTGTGCCTATGAATATAAGTTTTAATTCTTTGTGCTGTGAAATATCTTTCGGGAAATATAAGGTGCTTCGTTTTTTTAGCTTTAAAACCTTGCAATTCTGTAACACTTCTGCCACAAACTGTGAACAAAAATAGTGATTATTACGCTTCATAGGTATTTTGAGAAAGCACATTATCAAACCAAGCGTTGAATATTTAAGCATTGTTTTTCTCGTTTTGTATTCGTATAACATTTCCTTGACTTTTTCATACACCTCGTCAGTTACAATAATTTCATATAGGGCACAAGGAAAAGAAGGTCTGCCTGGCTTTTCATACCTTGTAATGCTTTCAACAAGATAGCCTTTACTTACAAAGGTATAAAAGGTATCCATATCCTCCTCAAGTCCCACTGATGTGTGAGTGTATGGAAACCGTGTTCGTAAACGTAGTATTTTAGCATCAAAACCCGGGTACTGTGTCATTAAAATGTAAATTTTTCTGTATTTCATCGTCTTTACCCTTTGTGTTTATTATACACATTCAGTATATCAACAAGTATGCCTACGGTCAAGTAATAATATTTACCATTTTTCAAATCAAACCTTTTGGTATATTAAAAAATCAAAATGAATTTCTGTTGTAAAACCATTGTTGTTAATAATTTTTTCTTCTGCGCCAAGCTCGGTTTTGAAATAATACGGTGTCATTCTGAAAAGATTAACACCCATTTCACCGTTTACCGTGATTTCACTTTTTGCCGAAACTCTGTCAACAAATTGAAAGCCGTCATATTCCGTGTGCTTTTCTTCATTTTCATAGATATTTTCATACAGAATTTCTTTAAGTCCCATAAGGTGACTTTTACCGGGTACGGCATAAATCATATATCCGTCTTTTTTAAGAATTCTTGACATCTCACTTTCCACCATAGGTGCAAAAATGTTAAGTGCTAAATCAAAAGTTTCATTTGACAACGGCATATTAAAGCAACTACCAACAGCGTATTTGCATTTTTTATACTTTCCCGCGGCAAAGCGTACTGCTTCCTTTGAAATATCAAAGCCAAAAAGGTTATATTCCGGTAAAATATTTATGAGTTTGCCGTCGTAATAACCTTCACCACAACCACAATCGGCAATTGTAATTTTGTCTTTATCGGGAAATAATGAATTAATTATCTCACAAAGTTTATCTGTAAAGCAATCATAATAGCCACCTTCAAGAAAATTTCTGCGGGAAAGCACCATTTCCTTTGAGTCACCCGGATTATCGGAATGCTTCTTGTTGACCGGAAGAAGATTCACATATCCCTGCTTTGCAATATCAAAGGAATGATTGTTTTCACAAGCATATGTTTTGCCGTCAATATTCAGTTTTGATTTGCAAACAGGACAAATGAACATATTTTCCACCTATAAAAAGCGGTAGAGGAGATCCTCCACCGCCTTGATTTATTATTTTGCAACGATATTTACAAGCTTACCCTTAACGTAAATTTCCTTGATAATATTTTTGCCGTCAAGCTCTGCTGCAACCTTTTCGTCAGCCTTTGCAGCTGCAATAGCATCAGCCTGTTCAATGTCAGCAGGAACATTGAGCTTTGCACGGGTTTTACCGTTAATCTGAACAACGATTTCGATTGTTTCATCAATGCACTTTGCTTCGTCAAATGTTGGCCATTCACCATCGGCAGCCATCATCTTACCGTAGCCACAAGCTTCCCACATTTCTTCTGTAACATGAGGAGCAAATGGGTTAACAAGGAGAAGAAGTGCTTTAAGTTCAGCCTTATTGATTGCACCCTTTGTGTAAATTGCGTTAAGAAGAGTCATAAGTGCTGCAATCGCTGTATTGTACTTAAGAGCTTCAATGTCTTCTGTAACCTTCTTGATTGTCTTGTGGAAAGATGAAGAAAGTTCCTTTGAGAATTCGTCACCGTCTGTGAGAATTTCCTGTAAGTTCCAGATTCTGTCAACAAATCTCTTACAACCCTTAACTGAATTTTCTGACCAAGGAGCAGCCTGTTCATAGTCACCCATAAAGAGTACGTATGTACGAAGAACGTCAGCACCGAATACGACAACAACCTCGTTAGGGTCAATAACATTACCACGAGATTTACTCATCTTAACACCGTCAGGTCCAAGGATAAGACCCTGAGCAGTTCTCTTTGCATATGGTTCTGCAAAAGGTACTGCACCGATATCATAAAGGAACTTGTGCCAGAAACGAGAATAAATAAGGTGACGAGTAACGTGTTCCATACCACCGTTATACCAGTCAACAGGCATCCAGTAGTTAAGCTTATCCATATCAGCAAGACAACTGTCATTATGTGGGTCGATATATCTTAAGAAATACCATGATGAACCTGCCCACTGTGGCATTGTGTCAGTTTCTCTCTTTGCATCTCCACCACATTTCGGACACTTGCAGTTTACATAAGAATCAATCTTTGCAAGTGGGCTTTCGCCATCTGTACCTGGTTCAAAGTTTTCAACTTCAGGAAGTCTTAATGGAAGCTCTTCATAAGGCACAGCAACCATACCACACTTGTCACAATGAACAATAGGGATTGGTTCACCCCAATAACGCTGACGGTTGAATGCCCAGTCCTTCATCTTGTACTGAACACCGCCTTCACCGATGCCCTTTTCCTGTAAGAAATCAATCATCTTTGCGATTGAATCCTTCTTGTTATCAATACCGTTAAGGAAATCAGAGTTAACCATTTCACCGTCACCTGCATAAGCAGCTTCTTCGATGTTGCCACCCTTGATAACCTCGATAATATCAATACCGAACTTCTTAGCAAAGTCATAGTCACGGTCGTCGTGTGCAGGAACAGCCATAATAGCACCTGTACCGTAGCCCATCATAACATAGTCAGATATGTAAATAGGAATATCCTTACCGTTCACAGGGTTCTTTGCAGTAATGCCTGCAATCTTAACACCTGTCTTGTCTTTTACAAGCTGTGTACGTTCAAATTCCGTCTTCTTTGCACATTCTGTACGATATGCAAAAATTTCATCCATATTAGCAATCTTATCAGCATACTTGTCGATAATTGGATGTTCAGGTGCCATAACCATAAATGTAACACCGAAAAGAGTGTCAGGACGAGTTGTGTAAATCTTCAATTCTTCAGGAATTTCGTTAAGGTTGAAGTTAACGAATGCACCTCTCGACTTACCAATCCAGTTTACCTGCTGAAGCTTGATATTTGGAAGATAATCAACATCATTAAGACCTTCAAGAAGCTTGTCAGCATATTCGGTAATTCTTAAGTACCAAACGTCCTTTGACTTCTGAACAACGTCACTGTGACAGATATCGCACTTACCGCCCTGTGAGTCCTCGTTTGAAAGAACAACCTTACATGATGGGCAGTAGTTAACAAGAGTCTTGTCACGGAAAGCAAGTCCGTTTTCGAACATTTTAAGGAAAATCCACTGTGTCCACTTATAATACTTATCGTCAGTTGTATCAACTACTCTTGAGTAGTCAAATGAGAAACCAACTCTCTTTAACTGACTTGTGAACTTTTC
>JAZNTF010000173.1:0-3225 GCA_045591625.1 Candidatus Fimenecus sp. | reverse complement strand
ATTATAAAATGCATTCCATCCAATTGATGTTACACTATTACCGATTGTTATGCTTTCTAAACTTGTACAATTATAAAATGCACAATCACTAATTAATGTTACACTATTTGGTATTGTTATGCTTTTTAAACTTTTGCAATTATAAAATGCATAATGTGTAATAGTTACAGTTCCTGCTTTTATTGTATGTGAACTTAATGTTTTTTTCGCTTCAATCAAATGATTACCTATATATAAAACACCATCTACCCAATTAGAATTATCGTCATAATAAGCAGTAGAATCAAATGCAGAATCATCAATTGATGTTACACTATCTGGGAGTGTTATACTTTGTAAACTGTCGCAATGATAAAATGCACTTTCGCCAATTGTTGTTACACCATCTGGGAGTGTTATACTTTGTAAACTGTCATAACCATAAAATGCATAATTTTTTATCTCTGTTATGCCTTCTGATAATACAACATCCTTTACTAATTCACCATTAAAATATACATTTTCTGCATATTGCATTGGGTTTGAATAACAACAATCAGAGGCCCCAAACGAAATCTTTGCCCAATCATCTGCTGTGCCGGTGTAATACATACTTTGTAAACTTGAACAATATTCAAATGCAGAAGAACCAATTGATCTTACGCCGCTACCGATTGTTATGCTTTGCAAGTTGCAATTATAAAATGCGTCAGAACCAATCGATGTTACACTATTAGGAATTTTAATAATATCAAATTCATACAATCTGCAAAAAGCACCATTTCCGATGCTTTCTACACCTTCTTCAATAATGATAGTTTCAATATCATCTTCATAAGAATCCCACGGACGGCTATATTCCCAATGATGTTGACCATATTTATCGGTTGTGTAGTATTTGTCAAAGTCTCGCATTTCACCATTACCTGAAATTGTTAACTTTGCATTTTCGTAACTCCAGGTAACTCCATAACCACAACTTCCTGATGTGGCAGCGCTTGCTGTGATTGGTACGAGTGATATAACCATCATTATTGATAGAATTATTGATAATATTTTGCTAATTTTTTTCATAAAAATCATCTCCATAAATAGCGTAATTTTATGGTAGCACAAATCAAATCTTTTTGCAATATGGCAAATTAGAGTTTATCGCACAGGTTATGTAGGGGTCGGCGTCCACGACTACCCCTACAAGCTATCATCCCGACAAATTATTATTTAAACAATAAAAACGGCGGAAACCCCTCTGTCACCTCACGGTGACATCTCCCCTTTCAGAGGAGACGAGAGACCCCGCCATACAGCAAATATATATAATTTTATTATAACAAATCAACTTTTAATTCTGCGTCGTTGTATTTATAGAACTTTCTGTCTTCAAGAGCCCAGAGACGATTTGTAAACTCACCTTTTTCGACTCCGTTTACCGCATCCATAATTTCATAGACTCTTGCATCCATCAAGTCAAGCTGAGAAAGAAGCTCTGCTTCAAGGAATAAAGGTCTTATAGCTGCACCGAATTCAGGCTCACCGTGATGTGAAATAATCATATGTTGTAAAAGCATTGATTTTTCTTTGTCAATGCCAAGCTTTTCTCCTGCTTCCTTCACCATCATAGCTCCCATTACAAGGTGACCTAAAAGATTTCCTTCAACAGTATAGCCTGATGCAATACCTGTTTCTTTAACATCAAATTCCAATGTTTTTGCAATATCGTGAAGGATTGCACCTGAAAGTAAAAGCTCACGGTTTACAAACGGATATACCTTACAAATGCTTTCACAAAGCTTCACAATTGATGCTGTATGCATTAAAAGTCCTGAACGAATTGCGTGATGCAGACGAAATGCTGCCGGAAAATAAAGAAGCTTTTCCTTGTTATTTTCAAAAAGATAGAGAACCACTTTTTTCAAATCATCGTCTTGGAATGCACTAACAAGATTAACAAGGTGATTAAACATATCCTCACCTGTATAATCCGCTGATTTTACAAAATCAGATACATCCACATTATCACTTTCGATTACTGAACGAATTCGTTCGATTCTCAGCTGGTCACGACCGTTATACTGAGATATTGTACCTCTGATTTTAATAAAACTATCAGTATCGTATTCTCCGTGTGATGCTTCATTATAATCCCAGAGTTTTGCAAAGATTTCTCCATCTTTATCAGACAAAACAAGGTCAAGATAATAGTTTCCGTTTTTTGCCATTTTCTTTTCGCACTGTTTGATGACTGCAAAGCCTTCAACAAGTCCATTATTACCGATTTCTTTAAAATTCATACTAAAAAACAAACACCTTATGTGTATAATCCTTTCATTATTTTACAATTTAATTATACACAAAATATGGCTTTATTGCAACTGATTTTATCCAAAAAGCATCATATTAGTATTTGTGTTTACTATGAAAACTGAACATATTAACAGTGTCGTTAAAACTGTCATTATGATACACAACAAGAAATTTTTTAATAATTTTGATAATTCTGTCATTTTAACATCTCTCCTCAAGATAATCTGCTAAGGATTCAGCAAACAACTCTGCAGAATAAACAGCCTCAGCCAACGTGTTTGCATCTGTACCAAACTCTACCAACAAAGAGCAAGGTGTAAGATGCATATTATATTTTCTGTTACAAAACATCAACGGACGTAACAATTTTGGATTATCATTTCTGATTTCATTCTGTAGTTGCACAGCAAAAGCAAGATTTTTCTCCCATTCGGGAAAATTTTTCACATTACCATCTTCACAACCTGTAAGAATCATAATTTGTGCAGCGTTTTTTCCATTAATTTCGGTTGTTGGTTTTATTCTTGTGCCATCCTTTAAATATATCGCATCACGATGCACATCAATAACGACTTTGATTGATGGATTTTCTTTTAAAATTTTGGTTATTCCTTCACGAGACCTTTCATAAGCTCCGTTATATAACTCATCATATATTGTTTTGTCATGAATTGTTTTAATTCCTCGTGATTCTAACACTTCACAGATTTCTTCCCCTACTCTTATCATATTTTCTTTTGGATTTTCACTTCTTGGTCCTCTATCGTTTGTGTAAAAGCCTCTATCGAGTAATTCATAGGTTTCTGTTGTGTGGGTGTGAAAAATTAGAACAGATGGCTTGTTTTTGTCAACAATAGGATTAACTGACTTTTTCAGTTGTTCGAAAATGTTCATCTTTTTACTTGTGGTATTTTTAACATATATACCATTATATTCTGATGT
>JAZNTF010000172.1:0-20245 GCA_045591625.1 Candidatus Fimenecus sp. | reverse complement strand
TGAGCCCATATATCTTTCAAGGAAGAAGAAAAGGGGCTTTTCGCCTGTAACACCGTTTTCGTCAGCAACAACTGCTGTTGAAAGAGTGTCGTTGGCTGTTGCAACCATACCCTTTGAGCCGAAGAGCTCAGCCCTCTGGTCGTAGCCGTATGCTGCACGGCGGGAGTTATCAATAACTGCAAGAGCACCGTTAGCCATCTTCATTGTAATTATTGCTGTATCAACATCTCCCTGCTCACCGATAGCGGGATCAACAAGGACTGCAGAATTTACATAAACCTCTTCAACATCGCTGTTGGTAAGGAAGCATGCCATATCAAAATCGTGAATAGTCATATCAAGGAAGATGCCGCCGGAAACCGCAATATACTTGGGGTTGGGAGGCTCGGGATCACGGGATGTGATCTTAAGGATATGAGCTTCACCGATCTTTCCTGCGTCATAAGCCTTACGGATTGCAGCAAAGTTATGGTCAAAGCGGCGGTTAAAGCCAACCTGGAACTTAATTTCGGGATGCTTTGCAAGTGCATCAGCAACTGCCTGGATCTTTTCAATTGAATGGTCAACGGGCTTTTCACAGAAAACGTGCTTACCTGCATTGATTGCTTCAATAGAAATCGGAGCGTGAGTGTCAGTTGATGAACAAACAAGAACTGCATCAATTTCTTTGTCCTCAATGATTTTTGTGTAATCTGTGTAGATTTTTTCTACGCCGAAGCCTTCACAGAAAGCTTTTGTTTCGTCGTTCATAAACGGGTCTGCGATTGCAACAACTTCAGCACCCTTTACATGATATGAGATTGATTCAAGGTGAACCTTACCGATACGGCCGGCTCCGATAATCCCGATTTTAAGCATAATAATTTCTCCTTTGTGATTTATATAAGAGTCGTCGAGGACGCCGACCCCTACGAATTTAAACCTTTTTATAATTTGTAGAATTTTTCTTGCAAGATAATGTAGCAGAGGCGAAGCTGTATCAGGTATACCGCGAGCCGAAAGCTACGAAGTATTGCGAGAAAAAGGCACAAATTAGATTGTACCGTCCCATGTAGAAACAGTCGTATTTGTTTTTTCTTCTTCGTCAAACCAATGCTGTGTAACTGCCTTTGATTCTGTGTAGAAACGATATGCATCCTTGCCGAGACAATGTAAATCACCGAAGAATGACTGCTTGTGTCCTGAGAATGGGAAGAAGCCAACAGGAACAGGAATACCAACATTGATACCAACCTGGCCACCGTCTGTATAACGAGCAAACTGACGTGCCCAATAACCACTCTGTGTATAGATAACAGAACCGTTTGCATATGGGTTATCGTTCATAATCTTAAGGCCTTCTTCGAAATTCTTACAACGCTTAATGCAAAGAACAGGTCCGAATACTTCCTCATCACCGATTGTCATATCAGCAGTAACCTTGTCGAAGATTGTAGGTCCGATAAAGTAACCATTTTCATAACCTTCAACCTTAACGTCACGACCGTCAAGAACGAGTTCTGCACCTTCGTCGATACCCTTCTGGATATCAGCAAGAACTTCTTCGTAATGCTTCTTGTATGTAATAGGTCCGAGTTTTGATGTCTTTTCCCAAGATGGACCAACCTTAATATTCTTTGCCTGTTTAACAAGCTCAGCAACAAACTTATCTGCAATTGCTTCTTCAACTACACAGCAAGTAAGAGCCATACAACGCTGACCTGCACAACCATAAGCAGAGTTGATAACACCTGCAACTGTTCTTTCAAGTGCACAATCCGACATAACAAGAGCATGGTTTTTAGCCTGAGTAAGAGCCTGACAACGCTTGCCTGCAGCTGCTGCACGGGAATAAACCTTAAGACCAACAGGAGTTGAACCAACGAATGTGATACCCTTAACATCAGGATGGTCAAGAATTGTGTTTACTTCGTTTCTTGAACATGTGATAACGTTGATAACACCGTCAGGAACGCCTGCTTCTTTATAAATAGAAGCAAATTTCATTGCTGTTTTTGGTGTAAGAGATGCTGCCTTGAGAACCATTGTATTACCTGTTGCAATACAAGTTGGAGCCATCCAACCGAATGGAATCATTGCAGGGAAGTTAACAGGAACGATACCTGCAAATACACCAAGAGGTTCACGATACTTAACTGTATCATAGCCTGATGAAGCATCCATAAGGCTTTCACCCATCATAAGAGATGGAACCTGAGTTGCAAGTTCTGTGCCTTCTTTTGCTTTGAGAACGTCACCTTCTGCTTCGCCCCATACTTTACCGTTTTCGCAAGCAACACACATTGTGAGTTCTTCCATATCACGGATAATAAGTTCACGGATTTTATAGAGAATCTGAGCTCTCTTGATTGCAGGAGTTGCTCTCCAACCCGGATATGCTGCTTTTGCAGCCTCGATTGCTTCAAGAACTTCGTCATTTGTACAGCAAGGTGCCTGTCCTACAACTTCACCTGTGCTTGGATTGTGAAGGTCATACCATACATCAGTTTTTGAATCTTTG
Source organism: Candidatus Fimenecus sp. (assembly GCA_045591625.1). Lineage (GTDB taxonomy): Bacteria > Bacillota > Clostridia > Oscillospirales > Acutalibacteraceae > Fimenecus. Next base: position 17,745 of record JAZNTF010000172.1, on the reverse strand, counting down.
AACTGACCGTTCACAAAATATTGTAATTTTTCTACTGCCATATTTATTTTCTCCTTAATTGGAAATATTGTTTGCTATTTTATTTGTCTTCCCCTCCCTCTCAGAGGGAGGTGGCATTTTCGTTAGAAAATGTCGGAGGGAGTTCCGTTGTTGTCATTTTACTCCCTCAGTCAACTTCGTTGACAGCTCCCTCAATGAGGGAGCGAAGTAACGAAAAATTATAATCCTGAAACCTCATTTATGTACTTACGTGCTTTAAGTGCATATTCAAATGGATTTGCGATTGCTGGGTCCTGTTCAGCTTCAACAAGAACATATCCTTCGTATCCTGTTTCTTCAAGAACATCGAATACAGGCTTGAAATCGATTACGCCATCACCAGGAACTGTGAAAGCACCTGCACGAACACCCTGTAAGAAGCTCATTTTTTCAGCTTTAACCTTAGCAACAACATCAGGACGGATATCCTTGAGATGTACGTGACGGATTCTCTTTGCATACTTTTTGAGAACTGCCATATAATCTTCACCACAATATGCAAGGTGACCTGTATCGAAAAGAAGACCGAAAAGTTCAGGGTCTGTGTTTTCCATCATTCTGTCAATTTCAGTTGCAGTCTGAACAACTGTACCCATATGATGGTGGAAGCAAAGTGCAATACCCATATCTTTAGCTACTTTACCAAGCTTGTTGATGCCTGTGCAGAGCATATCCCATTCTTCGTCATTCATAACATATTTGTCATCAAAGATTGAAAGGTCTGTACCCTGAATTGAGTGTCCCTGTTCTGAAATACCAACAACCTTTGCACCCATTTCCTTAAGGAAAGTGATATGCTCGATGAAGTCCTTTTCAACTTCTTCATAAGGCTTTGTGATAAGAAAGCTTGAGAACCAAGCGTTGCAAATCTGCATTCCACGAAGTTCAAGTGCCTTTTTAAGAACTTTTGTATCTCTTGGATACTTGTTACCAACTTCACAGCCTGTGAAACCGGCAAGTGCCATTTCAGAAATGCACTGTTCAAATGTGTTTTCTGCACCAAGGTCAGGCATATCGTCATTTGTCCAAGCGATAGGTGCAATACCAAGTTTTACTTTGTTTTTGTCGAGCATATTAATATCTCCTTGCCTTATTTTTATTTTTTTCCTTCGATTCAAAGGCTTTGTTTACTTTTTCATTAGTTGAAACTGATGCAACACCTGTATGCCACCAAGCACCGTAACCATCAGTCATTGATTTTGGAAGTACTTTGATATCGATAAGTGTTGAAACTGTCTGTTTCTGTGAATCGATAAGGGCAAATTCAAGTTCTTCCATTGTCTTTGCTGTATATGTCTTACATCCGTAAGCTTCAGCATTCTTTGCGAAGTCAATCGAAATAAGGTCACCGAGCAAGTCACCGTTATCGTCTCTGTAACGGAATTCTGTTGCAAGGTTTCCGATACCGTTTGACATCTGAAGGTTATTGATACAACCGAAACCACTGTTATCGAAAAGAAGAACATTGATTTTCTGTTTTTCCTGAATACTTGTTACAAGTTCAGAATGAAGCATCAAATAGCTTCCGTCACCACACATAGCATAAGACTCACATTCAGGATGAGCCATCTTGCTACCTAATGCACCTGCGATTTCATAACCCATACATGAATAACCATATTCCATATTGTATGAATAACGGCTGTCTGAAGTCCACATTCTCTGAAGACATCCCGGAAGTGAACCAGCAGCACCTGTGCAAAGAGCATCAGCAGGGATAAGTTTTCTAATCATAGCAAGAGCCGCTGTCTGTGTAATCACGCCACCGATTTTCTCAACAAACTCAGGAATTGTCTTTTCATCACGAGCTTCAATAAGAGGCTTGAAGTTTTCGTCATATGCATAGTTTGAAAGGAATTCCATTTCCTTGTCCCAATCAGCTTTTGCGTCCTGAATTTCAGTTGTATATGCTGACTTGTAGCCAACCTTACGAAGCTCATCACCGAGTGCGATAATACCAAGCTTAGCATCAGCAACCATTTTAACTGCATCAAGCTTATATGCATCAAAACGTGATGTGTTGATTGTAACCATCTTAACATCATCTTTGAAAAGTGATTTCGAAGCTGTTGTAAAGTCAGAGAAACGAGTACCGATACCGATTACAACGTCTGCATCCTTTGCAATCACATTACCTGATGAGTTGCCTGTAACACCAAGACCACCAAGGTTATATTTATCTGATGAAAGACAAGCAGTTTTACCACTCTGTGTTTCTGCAAAAGGAATATTGAATTCTGCACAGAAATTTTCAAGAGCTTCACCTGCTTCTGAATAACGAACACCGCCACCGCAGATTACAAGAGGTTTTTTCGCATTCTTAACTACCTCGAGAACATCCTCAAGTTCTTCACAGGCAACCGGCATACGAACAATTTTATGTACACGCTTTGCAAAAAAGCTATCAGGGTAATCATAGCTTTCACCCTCAACATCCTGACAAAGACAGATTGCAACAGCACCTGTATCTGCAGTATCAGTAAGCACGCGCATAGCGTTAATCATAGCTGACATTAACTGTTCAGGACGCTGAATTCTGTCCCAATATCTTGTTACTGCCTTGTAAGCATCGTTTGTAGTTGTTGCAAGTGAATTAACCTGCTCAAACTGTTGAAGCACAGGGTCAGGCTGACGAGTTGAGAATGTGTCAGCAGGGAATAAAAGAAGCGGAACATTGTTAACAGTTGCAGTTGCAGCAGCTGTAATCATATTAGCGGCACCGGGGCCGATTGAAGATGCACAAGCAATAATTTTTCTTCTGTTGTTCATCTTAGCAAAAGCAGTAGCAACATGTGCCTGACCTTGCTCATTTTTGCCCTGATACACTCTAAGTCCGCCTTTATCAGAATCAAGTGCTTCACCGATACCTAAAACAATACCGTGACCGAAAACTGTGAAAATTCCGTCAACGAATTTTGTTTCAACACCGTCAAAAGACACATACTGATTGTCAAGGAACTTAACAAGTGCCTGAGCCATTGTCATTTTTGCCATAATATCACCTCATAATATGTCAAGTTGAATTATTTATTGATTATACGTCCAAGAGCCATTTATGGTCTGGGTCATCAATTCTTGTCTTAATCCAAGGGTCATTTTCTAAATGTCTAATCATCCACACATAGCACATTGAATAACCCGGTGCAGCAATCTGCTGATGTGTTTTCATTGGTGTAATGCAAAGAACTCCTTGGTCCTCAACCTTGTAGCAATCATCACCGTTGAAGCCTACACCAAAGCCTTGTGATTTATCGAATTCATAATAATAAACTTCAGGTTGTGGGTGATAGTGTGGTGGATAACTTGACCAACAACCAGGTTTGTGAATAACTTCACCAAGTACCATATTTGAATATGGTGCATTCTCATAATCAAAAAGTGTAAGAACCTGTCTGTGTGCTGTACCATTCCACTGGTCTTTACCAAATTCTTGAAGAATTACATTTTCAGGATTATACCAATAGAAACCGAAGTCATTTTCGTTATCTGTCTGCTGAATAAGAATTCTTGAATCTGCATTTGCAGTAACTGTCACTTCGTTATTTTTTGAGAAATGGACACAATATGGTCTGTCAACAAACTGATTTGCTCTCTTTGCGTTTTCAGTTTTGCCGTCAAAGCTGTATGTCACATCACCTGAAAGCAAAAGGATTGCTGTTTCATTGTTTGCATCACAAACTGAAAAGCTTTCACCTGCTTTAAGAAGCTTTGTTTTGATGTCCATGAGCATACCGGCATTTTTACCATTCATCTCACAAAGGATTTTTTCGTTATTTTCATTAAAATTTGGATTTTCGTACATATAATCACCTATCTATATTCTGTCTTTATCATCTGTTAATGAACCATTTGCATGAATTGAAATAACATCCCCTAAATATGTTGGTTCTGGTTGAACTATACAATAGAAGAAATCTTTTGTTCTTGCCAATGCTTCACGGATATCATTGTAAATCGGATATTTAAGTCTGTCTGCTGCGAAACCATAGGCATCAATACCAAGTTTTCTTGCATTATAAACAGCACGATACAAATGATATTCCTGAGTCACTATAACCATTTTTTCAACCTGAAAAACATCTCTTGCACGATACATTGATTCATAGGTCGAGAAACCTGCATGGTCCATAAAAATATTATAGGCAGGAACACCTCTTTCGATTGCAACATCTTTCATTTTGTTGACTTCATCATATTCCTCACGACCATGGTCACCACTCATAAGCAATTTATCGGAACAACCTGTTTCATAAGCGATAAGGCCAAAATCGAGTCTTTCCTGAAGCATTGGAGATGGCTCACCATCCCAAAGTCCTGCACCAAGCACCATAATACAATCAAAATTCTGATTCTTAAGTTCTTCGGTTGTTAAAATGTAATCACTTACATAAGAAATCATATAGGCATTTATGCCGACTACAGTTACCCCACCGAGCAAACAAGCACAGAGTACCGCAATTATTACCCCTTTAACTGCTTTGTTTTTCAATAATTTCTTAATCATTTTATTCACCGTATTTTTACGGGACGATGTGGGCATCGTCCCCTACATTATTGTCAAAATCAAACTCTTGCGATTAACTCTCCGTATTCTTCTTTTTCCTTCTTGATGAACTCTTTAACTGCATCTACTGATGGCATATCCTGTGAACAAGCGTGAGATGCAACGAGCATTGCTGCTGATGCTGAACCGAATTCGAGAGCATCAATAATTTCCCAGCCTTCAAAAATGCCATAAAGGAATGCACTCGCATATCCATCTCCACCACCGAATGATTTGAGAAGCTTTACAGGGAATGGCTTGATTGAATAGCTTTCGCCATCGTTTGTATATGCCGTTGAGCCTTCTTTACCATGCTTGATGATTACGATTTTTGCATTCTGTGAGTGCCAGTATGCAGCAGTTTCTTTATCTGTCATACCAACCTTGATGAATTTTTCTGTAAGGTCATATTCCTCACGAGAACCAAGGATAATATCAGCCTCACGAGCCACTGATGAATAATAAATTGCAATTTCATCACTGTTTTCCCAGTTGTATGCACGATAGTCGATATCAAAAATAATTGGCACACCATTTTTCTTTGCAAGAGCAACAGCCTTAAGTGTAGCTTCTCTTGATGGACTTTCTGCAAGTGCAGTACCCGAAATGAGGATTGCCTTTGCCTTATTGATATATTCTTCATCAATATCTGCAACATCAAGCTTTAAGTCAGCAGCCTCGTTACGATACATAACGATTGAACTTTCTGTTTCTGACTTGATTTCAGTAAATGTAAGACCGATTTTTTCACCATTCTGACAACGCTTGATATGAGAAGTATCAATTCCTTCATTATCAAAGTAATCAGTTACGAATGTGCCGAGCTGGTCATCAGAAACTCGTGCAAAGAAACCGCATTTCTTACCGAGACGAGCAAGACCAACTGCAATATTTGCAGGAGAACCACCAAGGTATCTCTTAAATGTTGTGCTTTCGTTAAGTGGGCAATAATAGTCAACCGGATTAAGGTCAACTGCAACTCTGCCCAAAAGGATTAAATCAAATTCCTTGTTATTATCAAATTCAATATACTTCATAATATCCTCTCCTTTATTCCATAAAGCTGAACACTTTAATATGTCTTTTTACATTTGCATAAACGCCTTCTGACATTTTTGCGCTGAGCTCAAAATAATTTGCTTTTTCCTTTGTGTTGCAATAATCATGAGCATATCTTGCCAGATGGTCAAAGCTTGCTGTAGCAATATTTACCTTTCGAACGCCCAACATAATAGCCTGTTGGAACATTTCGTCCGTAATTCCTGTACCGCCGTGAAGAACAAGTGGTGTTTCAACCATTTTGTTGATATCATCAAGAACATCAAATCGAAGATTAGGAAGAACCGGATAATTACCGTGTGCATTACCGATAGCAACTGCAAGTGCATCAACGCTTGTTTCGTCACAGAAAAGCTTTGCATCATCAGGATTTGTACACAAAATTTCGTGTGCTGCTCCGTCACCTTCATTACCACCGACAACACCAAGCTCTGCCTCAACAGTTGCTCCGTATTCATCAGCCATCTGACGAACTTGTTTAACTGCCTTAATGTTTTCCTCAAGAGGTAATGTTGAACCGTCAAACATTACTGAAGTGAAGCCCATTTTCAATGCCTTTTCAACAGTTTCGATTTTAAGTCCATGGTCAAGATGAACTGCGATTTCTACTTTAGAATTTTTTGCTACAGAAATCATCATAGGTCCCATAAGCTCAAGCGGTGAGTTTTTAAGTCTGCACTCAGCAATCTGAAGAATTATAGGCATATTAAGTTCTTCAGCGGCAGCAACAGCACCCATAACCATTTCCATATTGCCCACGCTGAATGCACCGACTGCAATGTTATTTTTCTCGGCATTTTCAAGTAGTTTTTTCATTGGAACTAACGCCATAAAAGCACACTCCAATCCATTTTGTTATAATCAATTCATTCTATCACTAAACACCCGTAAAATCAATGTTTTATAGGTAAAAAATAGAATCAATTTTCTGTACAATTTCACAAAAAATTAAGTCCGTTGACTCTTGTCGACGGACTTTTGAATAAATTCTTTTTTGTAACCGCTGAATAAATCGGGTTGCAATTATCAGCGAGATAGTTTTTTATCAGAACCGTCAAAAAACGCAGGCAATGCTTTGTGTATTAACGAGTATTTTAGACGAGTTATGACGGGAAAATAGCTGATGAGAAATGTAGCCAAGATTTAAGAAGTGGTTACTTTTTTATTTGACCCACTTGAGTTTCCACATAGCAAATGCACCAAGTACAGATACAATGATACCAGGAATAAGAAGTGTACCTGCATCAACTGTAGGAGCAATACATAAAATACCTACCATCGCAAGAATTGGGAAAATTGAAATCTTCCAATGCTTAGAGAAATATCCTGCTGCAAGAGCACCAAAAAGTGCTGGCTGAACCTGCTTGAATGCAGGCATTAAAAGTTCACTGCTTGTGAATGCCGGAAGGACTGGTTTGAACACTAATACACCTAATGCAATAATAATTGTTGTAACAATAGAAGATGTTGCAATAGCAATTGTGGAAATTACTTCGCCTTCTTCACTGTTTGCCTTTACTTTTGCATTTTCCATTGCACCGATTGCACAAGGAAGTTTAAGGTTTGTGATATTACCTGTTACGAATGAAAGATATGTACCACCCGCACCAAGCATAGGTGTGTACATAAATACTTCAAGAACAGCAATAGTCCAATAAAGAGGTATCAATTTCATAAGGCCGTTCAATACACCGCTTATAGGTGGCCACACGTTCAAGTATAAGCAAATTGAAACCGGGAACATGATAAGCACACAAAGAGCTGTAACAGTTGAAATTCTACCCCAGGTATGGACACGGTCAAAATATGATCTTTCTGTGTTTCTCTTTTTACTCATAATTAACCCCTCCATTCAAATTCGGCAATTCCCTGTGGCAACAAGTTGTATGCTACAACCGCAGCCACCATAGCAATAATCATACCTATAGGCATAACAAATGGTTCAAGCCAAGTAAGCTTAAGTTTCTTTGCAATAAGTTCCAAAAGCAATGATGCGCCTACTGCAACAACCAATGTGATAATTGACACTACGCCTGCGCCATCACCAAAGGTTTCAGGCTTACCCTTACCTGCGATAGCACGTGCTACGAAGGCACCAATAAGACCAATGAAAACTGCAGGTGTTAAGAGGTCGATAAATCCTGCAATACCATTTGATTTCTTTTCAGCTGTCTCTTCTTTATTTTCATCTTTTTTACTTAAGCTGAGCATTTTCTTGTGCAAAGGTTTTGCAACAAATGGTAAAATAACAAGTGAGAAGCAGATACCAAGAGTCATAACCCATGCTACACCGGCAAAAATAGCAGGGTCGGTAATTGTTGATGCAATTCCGCCCTCTTGTCCCAACGATGCCATAGCGTCACCTGCTGCTTTGGTTTCATATAACAGGTTACCGATAACCGATAATCTTACCCATGGAATTACCAAGCCTAATGATGGCGCCAGAACAATTACTGTAGCCAAAACTGATAATGCTGATGGTATTGTAAACACTGCACTTGATGTAACTGCGTTGCGCAATTTTTTTGTATCAATCCCTAATTTCTTTCCCTGTTTCCACGCTTTTACAAGGAAGAAAATTGACTGAGCAAGAACAAACGCAATAACACCGGCTGCAATTAAATACAAACCTGTGCTTTCTTTATCAAACATATTTTCATCTCCTAATATAAATATAGCAATATTAAACCACTTTTTTCTTCTAAAATCAATAACAAAATCAAAAATAGAATTGTCCCCTGCTAAAAACAAGGGACAATTATTGTTATTTTATTTCTTTTGATTCAATATTTTTAAGCAAATCCATAATGCTCATATAGAAGTTCTGAGTTTCGTCCTTATCAGCTAACAGACCGATAGCCGTACCGTGGTCACCGTCACGAATAGGCATAACATGCCATATTCCCGGTTCATATTTCATACCTTCTGCATACTGAACACTTGGTTCATCCGGTGGTGAACAGGCTGCAATAACATCAACCAGACCATCGTTACCGCCACTGTTATACACGCCCTTCTGTCTTGAGTTATGAAGCAAAAGGAAAGAGGTAAGATGCATAAGCGGTAAGTCTGTTTTTCTTGCTAATTCTTTTTTCTTGTTTTCATCATACTCAACTGCATTGAACGGGAAAGAAAAGTAATACAGACTTGGTACAATCTCCACCATATTGTTGAGTTTTTCTATACCTTTAGGAGATAATCCAAAAACAACATTGTCATCGGATTCCTTGTATTTTTTCTTGATGAATTTTCTTGCCTGATGACCATGCTCCACATCTTTTTGTCCGGGAGTATTTGTAAGTCCGAATTGCTCCAGGTGGAAATCAACCATCTTACCGTTTAAAGGTGAACGACCCATAGCACAGGTGTAGAAAACCGCACTTGCTCTTATTGGTTTCAAAAGTCTGTGTTTTTCTGCCACCTCATATGTATCAACCACTCCCAAAGGTGAACAAATTGCACTTATGCTATACATAAGGTCTGCATGTCCGCCTTTAAAAAGTTCCGAGGTTTCTTCTCCGGTTACCTCTACCTCTCTCGGGTCACCATAAGTTAAAAGGTGTGAAAGCACACGAATACAAAGACCGCCAAAGCTATGTCCAATCAAATGAACTTTTTTCTCACTACTCCAACCATCGAATAATGGTTTTTCATAGGTTCTTCCGAATCGACGATGCTCATGACGTTGAGAATGAGCTGCACCATAGTCAACTTTTGTGCCTCTCAACTGAGCGTAAAGTTCACACGCTTGGTCCCATGCGGAAGAAATCGGACCTACTGATGCAGCATAACACTCATAACCGCTTTCATTGAGAAAGTCAGTAAGACTTCCTGTAGTAGCACCCCAGTAAGGAATTTTTTTGTTAATACCCTCATTTTCACCCCAGCCAAACATACCATGGACAAAAATTATCGGATAATTCAACTTCTTTCCCATTATTTCACCCCATTTTTAAAATTAAATAAACACATTTCCCTTTTATGTTTATATAGTAGCATTATTTGACAATTTTTTCAAGACATTAATTGTAAATCCCGCAATATAAAAAGCATATCCTACTCAAACATAGCTTCACTTATTTTTTGTCGGTTTAAATCATTAAATTTAATATTGACAAAAGAAAAGAAATACTATAAAATATAATACAATCAATTTAATAGCCCTTATCAAAAACAGTGAAGAAAACAAGACATAACTCACTCGCTTCCAGAGAGCTGCCGTTCGGTGCAAGGCAGTACAGTGCTTATGTGTATAACTCATTTCGGAGTTGCATGGGTGAAATCATAGCCCGTGACGGTTGACCCCGTTATCAAGTCGGACTTTGTCAGAAGTCGCTAAGGTCGGTTTTTACCGATAAATTAGGGTGGTACCACGGTAGAATTTTTCCATCGTCCCTATCAATGTATTGATAGAGGGCGTTTTTATTTTGGAGGTAGATTTTATGAATCAAGGATGCCAGAAATACATCCCATTTCAACCAATCAATATTCCTGACAGACAGTGGCCGTCAAAAACAATTACTCAGCCGCCAATCTGGTGCTCAGTTGACCTTCGTGACGGTAATCAGGCACTTATCGACCCAATGAATCTTCAGGAAAAAATTGAATATTTCAAAACTCTTGTAAAAATCGGTTTTAAGGAAATTGAGGTTGGCTTCCCGTCAGCTTCTGAAACCGAATATGAAATTCTTCGTACTCTTATCGAAAAGAATCTTATTCCTGATGATGTTACAATTCAGGTTCTTGTACAGAGCCGTGAACACCTTATCAGAAAGACATTTGAAGCTATCGACGGTGCTAAAAATGTAATTATCCATTTCTACAATTCAACCTCAACTCTTCAGAGAAAGGTTGTTTTCAAAAAGGATATGGACGGTGTTATCGATATCGCTGTTCAGGGTGCAAAGCTCATCAAGGAGCTTACTGACGAGCTTAAATCACAGAAAGATGTTAACATCCGTTATGAATATTCACCTGAAAGCTTTTCAGGCACAGAAATGGACAATGCTGTTCTTATCTGTGAAAAGGTTATGGAAGCACTTGATATCAACGAAAATAACAAGATTATTCTTAATCTTCCTGCAACTGTTGAAGGCAGCACACCAAACGGTCACGCTGACCAGATTGAATACTTCTGCAGAAAACTTAAGAATCGTGAAAATGCAATCATCAGCTTGCATCCTCATAACGACAGAGGTACAGCTGTTGCTGCTGCTGAGCTTGGTCTTTTAGCAGGTGCTGACAGAATTGAAGGTACTCTTTTTGGTAACGGCGAAAGAACAGGTAATGTTGATATTGTTACACTTGCTCTTAATATGTATACACAGGGTATTGACCCGGGACTTGATTTCTCAAATATGAATGAAATCAAGGAAATGTTTGAAAGAACAACAAAAATGCCTGTTGACCCAAGAAAGCCTTATGGTGGTGAGCTTGTATTCACAGCATTCTCAGGTTCTCATCAGGATGCTATCAATAAGGGTAAGGAATATATGCGAACAAGCGGTACAGAGTACTGGGAAGTTCCATACTTACCTATCGACCCTGCTGACGTCGGTCGTGAATATGAACCAATTATCCGTATCAACAGCCAGTCCGGTAAGGGTGGTGTTGCATACATTATGGCAGAATATGGTTACAAGATGCCAAAGGCTATGCATCCTGAATTCTCAAAGATTGTTCAGAAGGTTTGCGACGAAAAGGGAAAAGAACTTGCAAAGGAAGAAATCTACACACTTTTCGAACAGGAATATCTCAACGTTGTTGGCCCTTACAAGCTTCTCAGCTATAAATTCTTCGAAGAAAGAGAACACGGTGCAGAGGAATCTAAAGTTCACTTTGTTGGTACAATTAAGTACAATGGTAATGAGCCACAGTTGATTGAAGGCGTTGCTTCAGGTCCTATCGGTGCATTCTGTCAGGCTATGAACAGTATCGGTCTTGGCGAATACAAATTCATTGACTACTCAGAACACGCATTCTCTGTTGGTTCAGACTCAAAGGCTGTCAGCTATATTCACATCACAGACCCACAGGGCAAGGATGTTTTCGGTATTGGTATTTCACACAATATCAACTATGCATCTATCAAGGGTATCCTTTGTGCAGTTAACCGTTGTATGCCAAATGTGGTTAGAAAGGACTAATTATTATGAAAGAATATAATATTGTAGTATTAAAAGGTGACGGAATCGGTCCTGAAATCGTTGACGAAGCACTTAAAGTGCTTGACGCAACAGGTGAAAAATACGGATTCAAATTTAACTATGATTATAAGCTTATGGGTGGTTGTGCTATTGATGCAACAGGAGAACCACTTCCACAGGAAACAGTTGATGCTTGTAAAGCTGCTGACTGTGTTTTCCTTGGTGCAGTTGGTGGTCCGAAGTGGGACACACTCCCCGGCAAACAACGTCCTGAAGCAGGTCTTTTAGGAATTCGTGGTGCTTTAGGTCTTTATGCTAACCTTCGTCCTGCAAAGATTTTTGAACCTCTTAAGTCTGCTTCTCCTATCAAAGACAGCATTATCGGTGATGGTCTTGACATTATGATTGTCCGTGAACTTACAGGTGGTATCTATTTCGGTGAAAGAGGAAGAAAAGAGGTTGACGGTGTTCCTGCTGCTTATGATACGGAAATGTATTCAGTTCCTGAGATTGAAAGAATCGCAAGAACAGCTTATGAAATGGCTATGAAGCGTAACAAGAAGCTCACAAGCGTTGATAAGGCAAACGTTCTTGAAAGCTCAAGACTCTGGAGAGAAACTGTGATTAAGATGTCAGCAGAATATCCTGAAGTTGAACTTAATCATATGTATGTTGACAATTGTGCAATGCAGTTGGTAAGAAATCCCGGTCAGTTTGATGTTATCGTTACATCAAATATTTTCGGTGACATTCTTTCTGACGAAGCATCTATGATTTCAGGTTCAATCGGTATGCTCGCATCTGCTTCCCTTGCAACAGGAAAAATGGGACTTTATGAGCCAATTCACGGTTCTGCGCCCGATATTGCAGGTCAGCAGAAGGCAAATCCACTTGCAACAATCCTTTCAGCAGCAATGATGCTCCAGTATTCATTTGATGAAAAGGATGCTGCAAAATCAATTGAAGATGCAGTTAACGAGGCACTCAAAGTTGCTCGTACTCCTGATATCTACGAAGAAGGATTCAAGAAGGTTACAACATCCGAAATGGGTGACCTTGTAGTTTCATTACTTAAATAACAATTAATTTAGTGTCATTCTGAGCAAAGCGAAGAATCTCTGCTGAGATACTTCGTCACATTCGTTCCTCAGTATGACACTAATTGACTTTTTAAGAGGTTTTTATGAAAACACTTTATATCAGTGATATGGATGGTACTCTTTTGCAGAGTAATGGCAAAATGAGTGAATTCACAAAAGAAAAACTGAATGAATTTTACAATAAAGGAATTCCTTTTTCCGTTGCAACGGCAAGAAGTATGATTAGCGCCATGCCCATTCTCCAAGGCGTTCATTTTGCTGCACCTATTGTGCTTATGAATGGTGTTTTTGTTTATGACACAGAAACAAAAAAGGCTGTAAAATACCACGAAATTGAACATTCTGTTTTACAAAAGGTTCTTGATTGTTTTTATGAGAAAAATCTTCACCCATTTATGTTTTTGTATAGTGATGATTATAAATTATCAATTAAATATACTGAATTTGATAATGACGGAATGAAAGAGTTTTATGACGAGAGAGTCGATTTGCTTGACGGCAGATTTACACAGACCGATCATTTGACTATTATCGAAAAAGGTCAGCATCCTGTTTATGTCAATTACTATGCTTTGCCTAAGATTCTTGATGATGTTGTTGAAAAATTAAAGGATATCCCTGAAATTGACTTTGCATATTACAAAGACAGTTATTCCGATGACTGGCTTATTGAAATTTACTCACATACAGCATCAAAGGCAAATGGTGCAAAGGAAGTTAAAGAAATTGTGGATGCAGATTATATTACTGCATTTGGTGATAATCTTAACGATATTATAATGCTAAAAGGTGCTGATACTGCGGTTGCAGTCTGGAATGCAGTACCACAAGTCAAAGAAATTGCAGATATTATTATTGGCAACAACAATGACAACAGTGTTGTTAAATACATTATAGAAAAAGAAAACGCTTAGAGTTGATTCTCCAAGCGTTTTTTGATTTATTCTTCTGTTGATGTAACACAATAGAACTGATTTCCACCCTTAGTTATTGTAAAGGTTGATGACAAAGTTTCAGGAATTATGTTTCCATTCATAGGATTTTTACCACCCATAAGACCGTCAGGAGGAGTCATATTTTCAGACATTTCAGGTCTTTCATCCATATTTTCAGGTGGCGTCATATCTTTTGGTGGCTCAAAATCATTCGGTTTTTCAGGTCTTTCACCTATGTTTTCAGGTTTTTCCATTCCCTCAGGCATTGTCATATCTTCAGAAAATTCAGGTCTTGGCATCTGTCCACTACCCTGTTTCATTGTTGCAACGCTGATAACAGAATCATCGTTCCACAATGAGTATTCACCTTCTTCAAGATAATCACCTGCTACTAAAAGATATGTGAAATCATTTATAGGTTTATATTCATCAATTTCTGTTCCGTCAGACCATTTCAAGGTATATTTGCTGTCCCCTGACTGTTTTGAATCGAAAGTGAAAACTGCATAAGTCTGGTCGCCACCTGCAATCCTGTCAAGCATATTTCCCGAAGCCATAACCGAACCACCATTTATATAAATGCCTTTGTCAGAGTCAATGCCTGCATCTCCGCTTACAGCACATGCACAACAATTTACTGAACCTCCGTTGATTACAAGCCACCCGTTAGAGTCAATTCCGTCACCCTCACCTGTACTGCCTGTAACAAGAATATTCAAAAGACCTCCATTGATTGTTGTTACGGATACATTATCTTCATTGGTATTTATTCCATCATTACCTGATATAATGCTGATATTACCACCATTGATTGTAAGGTGCAATTCGCTGTCAAGGCCTTCATTGTCGGCAGTAATGCGAAGAATTCCGTCGCCTTTTTCTCCGCCTGAAACATTCATTGATTTCTTTGAATAAAAAGCTGCATCATACTTGTGAAGTTTTTTGCTATCAACAACTTCTGTACCATCTTCATTAAGTTCATAGGATTTATAAATCTTAGCAACATGAGAACCTTCAATATTATTTGTTGTACCGTCTGCAATAATTACATTTACACCCGCTTTACTTGTGTCAACATCTTTTGTTGCAGTTTCCTCATCAGTACTGCCACATTCATACACATTATAGAAAATGATTGCAGGAGCAACCGAACAAGTAATATCAACACCATTTAAAATAAGAGTAACAACTGCATCAGGATTTGTTTCTGCATCTTCGCCAAGGTCAACAGCCACTTGTCCTGCCGAGAGTTTACCGCTCAATACATATCTACCCGGTTTTGTAATATGAACAACCGTGTGCAGGTCTGCTTCGGATTGTTCGTGCCCCTCATTTTCTTCACCTTCACCGTAAGTGAAGTCCTGTCCTGCAAGATAAAATACAATATCATTTGCTGAATATACTGCTTTTCCCGTATCGTTAGTTATTTTTTCACCATCAACAGTTATTTCGTTATCAGATAAAGTGATTTTTGTGCCCTCAATCTGAACGGTATCTTCTTTTTTGCACCCTGTAAAACAAATAGTCAACAAAAGGATACACACCAAAAAACAAGAAACTATTTTTTTCACAAAATCAGCCTCCTAACAGCTTTATGCTACCATTATTATCCTTAAAAATGAACTCATTATGAACAGTTTTTAAAAGATTTAAACTTTTTCTTGTTTTGTGTCAATAAAAAGGCAGGAATTTCTTCCTGCCTTAATCAACTATTATTCTATTTGCCTGCAAGTTCTGCACGAGCAAGCTTGATATTTTCTACAAAACGTTTACCTGTTTCAGTAATCTTCTTGTAGTCGCCTGTTTTTGCACCTGCTGTAAGTGATGAACCTGCACCAACTGCAACAGCACCTGCTTTAATCCATTCACCAACGTTATCAGCATCAACGCCACCTGTTGGCATCATCTTTGCATAAGGAATTGGTCCCTTGATATCCTTAATAATCTTTGGTCCGAAGAGGTCAGCAGGGAAAACCTTGAGAATATCTGCACCGTTTTCCATAGCAAGAAGACCTTCACGAACTGTCATAATACCTGGCATCATCGGAACTCTGTAACGGTTACAAAGCTTGAGTGTTTCAATATCAAGAGCAGGGCTTACGATATACTCAGCACCTGAAAGCATAGCAATTCTTGCTGTTGCTGCATCAAGAACTGTACCTGCACCAAGAATGATTTCTTCGGGTGTATATCTCTTTGCAAGCTCTTCAATAACCTTGTCAGCATGAGGAACTGTGAATGTAAGCTCGATAGCAGCAACGCCGCCTTCGATACAAGCATCAGTAATTCTGATAGCCTGGTCAACTGTTTCAGCACGAACAACTGCTACGATACCACAGTCTTGAATTCGGGTAATAATCTTTTCTTTATCCATAATCACATCTCCAAATCTGAATATATTTCTACAAATTTGTATTATTTAATTGAGATAGATTTATTTTTTCGCAAGACAATGTGGTAGAGGCGAAGCTGTATGTGCTATACCGCGAGCCGAAAGCCACGAAGTATTGCGGAAAAAGAAACTATCTCTGTACTCGAGCACCTGAGCCCTTAACAATATTTTCAACTTCTTTTAGTGATGCCATTGATGTATCACCCGGAGTTGTCATTGCAAGTGCACCGTGAGCAACACCATAGTTAACTGCTGTCTGAGCATCTTCTGTTGTCATAAGACCATAGATAAGACCTGATGCAAATGAGCCGCCACCGCCAACACGGTCAAGGATTTCAAGACCTGGGAGTTCAAGACCCTTATGCACCTTGCCGTCTGCATAACAGATTGCTGACCAGTCGTTAACTGTTGCAGTTTTAACTGTACGAAGAGTTGTTGCAATAACCTTGAAGTTAGGATATACCTTAACAACCTCTTCAAGCATCTTATAATAGCCTTCGATGTTAAGTTCCTTGAGGTTTTCGTCGTTACCTTCGATTTCAAAGCCAAGACAAGCTGTAAAATCCTCTTCGTTACCAATCATAACGTCGATATATTTTGCAATTTCCTTGTTAACTGCCTGTGCTTTTTCCTTACCACCGATATCGTTCCAGAGAGACGGACGATAGTTAAGGTCGTAAGATACGATTGTGCCGTATTTCTTTGCTGTTTTAACTGCTTCGATAGCTACCTCTGCTGTTGACTCTGAAAGAGCGGCAAAAATACCGCCTGTATGAAGCCAACGAACACCGAGAGTACCGAAAATATAATCCCAGTCAATATCCCCTGCCTTAAGCTGAGAAATTGCTGTGTTACCACGGTCAGAAACACCAACTGCACCACGGATACCGAATCCACGTTCTGTAAAGTTAAGACCATTTCGAACTGTTCTGCCGATACCGTCATACTTAACCCATTTGTTAAGTGAAGTATCAACGCCACCCTGCATAATAAAGTCTTCAATAAGACGACCAACCTCGTTATCAGCAAATGCAGTCACAACTGCAGTTTTCATACCAAAACAACGACGAAGCCCACGAGCAACATTATATTCACCGCCGCCTTCCCAAACACGGAAAGAACGAGCTGTTTTGATTCTGCCTTCACCCGGGTCAAGACGAAGCATAATTTCACCAAGCGAAATCATATCAAACATACAATCTTCTTTTTTTCTTAAATTTAAATTCATTGTATTTACCTCCAAAATAATCTCACCAACTAAATGAATACCACATAAGCAGTGAGATATTTTTTTGTTAGAGCCGTATGAAAACGGAGTTAATACTTGCGTGTATTAACGAGTATTTCAGACGAGCTATAACGGAAAAATAGCCACTGATTATACACCACTGTAAGCAGAGAAGCCACCGTCAACGCAGATGCTTGTTCCGGTTATGAAGCTTGAATATGCTTCATCACAAAGGAATAACAACGCACCTGAAAGCTCACTTGCTTCACCAAATCGTTTCATTGGTGTTGCGTTAAGAATTTT
>JAZNTF010000171.1:0-13045 GCA_045591625.1 Candidatus Fimenecus sp. | reverse complement strand
GTTTCTTGTATTTCTCTGTTGAGTATCTTATACTCTCAAAGAATCTACAGGGTTCCTTTTTTATCTCGTCGTTGTTTAATTTTCAAGGTTCAGTTTTGTGCGTTTCAGGCTTCAGCGTTTGGCCTCTGTCCTTGGCGCTCGTATATAATATCAAAACACAAGACAAAAGTCAACAACTTTTTTCACTTTTTTCGCAGCTTTTTATAAACTGTTCCGCGTGTATCGTAAATGGTGTTTTTAATAAATAAAAAAGTGGAGGTTCGTTGTGCTTTTATGTGCAATATGACAGTTAGAGTCATAATAGCGCAAAGAAGAATATTTAATATAAAAAAAGACGGAGTCGAAAGACCCCGTCAAGGTGTACATATTTATATTTGGATTAATAATGTGCTACACCACATTCACAAACTTGATTTGTTTTTAAAATCTTATTGAAGAAGTTTATAATCCTCCAGAAGAAACCTTTTACCCCTTCTCTATGACAATTATGGTCACAGATTTGGAAATCACATATATCACAATAACCATCAGCGTCATTATCTGCGTGACCTGTTGCTTCGAGAGTTATAGTTTCACAACTGATTTCTTCATCACATACTGAACAGTAAACAACGACATCCTTACTACCGTTTTCTGTGCAAGTAGGAGCAATGTAGTTTTCTTCAGCTGAATTTGCAGGAGTATGACCATTTGCAGGAATTATCTCTTGTTCTGTAAGAACTTCATCACAAACTGAACATTTTGCACCCGCTGTAAGACCTGTTTCTGTACAAGTTGGTGCAACTGCAGGAACTATTTCCTCTGTATGACCTAATGCATCAACATAATCATCAACATAACTGTCACCACATTCGCAAGTGAAAGTTGTGTAACCTTGCTCTGTACAGGTTGGTTCTGTAACAACTGAATTATATTTATGTATGTGATAATTATAATGAATTGTAGCGTTGATAAGAGGGTCGTTTCCAATAGCTATTAAGATTTCTTCCCACTGTGCTTCTGTGCCAGTATAATATACGTCTGTAAGGCTTGAGCAACTAGAAAATGCATTATCTTCTATTTCGGTTACGCTATTAGGAATTGTTATGCTTGTAAGGTTGGAACATCGGTAAAATGCACCTCTGCCAATTGTTGTTGTATTGTCACCTATTATTACGCTTGCCAGATCGCCACACCATTGAAATGCACTATAACCGATTGTTGTTACATTTTTGCCTATTGTTATATCTGCAAGTTTAGTACACCATCCAAATGCGTAACCATCGATTGTTATTACACTATCAGGGATTGTTATATTTGTAAGTTGGGAGCAAGCATAAAATGCAGAACCATCAATTGTTGTTACACTATCTGGGATTGTGTAATATGTTCTTTCATTACCGCTAGGATATTTAATAAGTGTTGTTTTTTCCTTATTAAACAATACACCATATTCATCACTTGAGTAATATTTATTATTATTGCTAACTGTTATATTTGTTAGATAGCAATCATAAAATGCGTTACCATCAATTGTTGTTACACCAGCACCTATTGTTACTTTTTCAAGACTATAACAACCCTCAAATAATGCACCGATTGCTGTTACACTATCTGGGAACGTTACACTTGTAAGACTTGAGCACTCATAAAATGCAAAATCACCAATCGTTGTTACACTTTCACCTATTGTTACACTCTCAAGACCTGAGCACTCATAAAATGCACCCTCACAGATTGTTGTGACACTGTCAGGGATTATTATACTTGTAAGACGGTAGCAATTATAAAATACATACCAACCAATTGTTGTTACACTGTCCCCTATCGTTATACTTGTGAGGCTGTTGCAATCCCAAAATGCATTGTTACTAATTTCTGTTACACCATTTCCTATTATTACACTTGTAAGTTTATCACTATTTGTAAATGCATAATCACCGAATTTTGTTACACTGTCAGGAATTGTTATACTTGTCAGGCTGCTGCAAGAAGCAAATGCATAATCACCGATTGTTGTTACGCTATCAGGAATTATTATACTTGTTAGGCTGCCACAAGAAACAAATGCTCTATTACCGATTGTTGTTACACTGTCTGGGATTGTGTAAATTGTTCTTGTGTTACCTATTGGATATTGAATAAGTGTTGTTTTATCTTTATTAAATAATACACCATATTCATCATTTGAATAATATTGACTATCACTATCCACTATAAATTCTGTAAGGCTAGTGCAACCACTAAATGCACCTTTACCAATTGTTGTTACGCTGTCAGGGATTGTTACACTGGTAAGGCTCTTCAAATTATAAAATGCATCATCACTGATTATTTTTGTTCCTTCTTTGACTGTATATGAATCCGTTGTTGTATTTTTTGCAGTAATTAAATGTTTTCCTATATAAAGCACATTGTTGTCCCAATTGCTTGAATTTCCATAGTAAGCAGTATTATTAAATGCACTTCCACTAATTGTTGTTACACTGTCAGGGAGTGTTATACTTTTAAGGTTGCTGCAGGCATAAAATGCATCATCGCCGATTGTTGTTACACCATCAGGGATTTCTATACTTTTAAGGCTGATGCAGGAATAAAATGCATCATTACTGATTGTTGTTACACTATCAGGGATTTCTATACTTGTAAGGCTAGTGCAATGATAAAATACCCTACCACCGATTGTTGTTACACCATTATTTATAATAATTTTTTTTATGTTGTCCTCATAGCTTTCCCATGGACGATTATACCACTCATAATCATACATAGCACCTGTGCCTGAAATTGTCAATGTGTATGTTGATGAGTCATAAGTCCAAGTTACATTATCACCACATGTGCCTGAATATGTAGCAGCACTTGCTGTGAGTGGGAAAATTGATATTACCATTAAAATTGCAAGGAAAATTGATAAAATTTTGTTTGTTTTTTTCATAATAATTTCCTCCTATATGTAAAATACTATCTTTTCTCAATTTAAGTATAGTAGATATTTTAAATAATTACAATATCTATTTCTATATCATTACACAAATTCTATGGAAACACCTCCATATAACAAAAAAGTGCGGCAACCGAAGTCACCGCACCGAAAACGCAAACTCCGATTGCTGCTACACAAACTTAAATTAGAATCAGGGCATTTTCCCATACTCATCTTTAATGGAGTTTGCAGTTTTACCAACTCACAAAGACAAGTATGCATAAAAAGGTATATTTATCCTTAAAAAAAGAAAAAGATACCGCTAATTCTAATTATTCAGTTTGTGTAGCATATTAAGTTTACCACGCATTTTATAAAAAATCAATAATAAAATGAGATTCTTCACTACGTTCAGAATGACAATTCAGGCGTAGAAGCCTGCCACTACGCGATAATTTTAGTTGCATATATAAAGAAAACAATGGCGGGGTCTTGACCCCGCCCTACTTTTATGTGCTTTTATTATTCCAATGCGAAGATTGCTTCGTCAAGGCACTTCCTCAATGATTTTGCTCTTGTATGTCTGATAAGTGCTTTAAAGTCTTTTTCATTTTTACATTTTTTAAGTTTTGTGCTTATAACGACCTTTTTCATATTATTACCGTTGAGGTGGATAATGCAATCAAGCGCACGCTCTTTAACAGGTTTATTTTTTTTGGCAACAACACCCGTAAGTGTTACAACGATTTCATCTGCAACATTCACATTATCAATTGTAAGATAGTTTTTACCTGCATTTATAGAAGTAACAAGACCATTTATCATTACTGATACTTCCTCAAAAGACTCAACATCTTTGAATTCAAGAGTATATTTTCTCTGTGTAGGAATAAAGTCAAGAGATTTACCTCCATTAATTGTAAATGTAAGCTTATCTCTTTCTTCTTTTACAGACATCTTAGTAATTGAATATTCGTCATTCTTATACTTACCTGTTTCACCATCATCTTCGTAAAAATCTACAGAGTTTGTGCCACGGTAGATGTCGATTTTAAGATGTTCAGGGCATCCCCAACCATTTCCTTCATCTTCTGACATAGGAATGATTGCACCTTCCTTTGCAAGTGCAGGAATTGTATTAATAGGACTGTTAATTACTACTTCCTGACCACCTTTATAAATCTTACCATCAAAGATATTAGTCCATCTGCCTTCCGGTAACCACATTTTTGTTGCTGCAGTCTTTGTTTTTGCATCAAGCTTTGTAGTTACAGGGCAAACTAACAATTCTGAGCCGAAATAATACTCATTGCCGTATTCGAATGCAACCTTTTCTTCAGGATGAGTATAATACAATGGTTCACAGAGCGCTCTACCCTCTTTAAATGTACGGTAGTTCATTGAATAGATATATGGAATCATTTTATGACGAAGTCGCAAGAATTCCGTACCGAGAACATCTGCTTCCCAAGAGAAATTCCAAGGTTCTTTACCAAGGACATCGAGATTTGTTGAGTGAAGTCTTAAAATCGGTAAAAATACTGCCATCTGTAACCAACGGATATAAAGTTCATCATCATTCTCACCAAACATATGGCCACCGATATCGTGACTCCACCATGTATAACCACAGTTTGCAGCATTTGCAGTAAAATATGGCTGGAAATTGATAACACTCCAATTGATTACTGTATCACCTGAAAAGCCTAACGGATAACGATGTGAACCGATACCTGCGTAACGGGAAAGAATCATTGGTCGTCTGTCAACACGGTCAGTATCAAGATAATGGTAGTGATTTAAAAGCCATAACGGGTCAAGACCTGCTTTTTTACTCTTTGTACCCTGTTGCCAGTCAATCCACCAGAAATCAACACCTTCGTTTTCATAAGGATGATGAAGAATATCAAAATAAGCATTAATAAACTTCTTATCTGTCAGGTCGAATTCTATTGATTTTTCACTATTAGGGTCAATATCCATAGCTTTTGCCATATCCTCATACATATCTTCAAATGCACGGACACCATCAGCAGGATGAAGATTAAGAGTAACCTTAAGTCCCATATCCTGAAGTGTTTTTAGGAAGCCTTTATAATCAGGGAAAAGCTCTGTATTCCAGCTATAGCCTGTCCAACCACTGTTCAGAATATTACTTGATTTATAGTTCTTATTAAACCGTTTTTTCAGGTCAACCCAATGCCAGTCCATATCAACAGTTGCAACTGTCAAAGGAATATCACGACGAGCAAATTCATTCATCAAATCAAGATATTCCTTTTGTGTATAAGCTCTGTAACGACTCCACCAGTTACCAAGTACATATCTTGGCACAAGCGGTGGCATACCTGTAACCTTATAAAATTCGTTTATACCGGATACATAGTTATTTCCGTAAACAAATACATAAATGTCCTTTGTGCCCTTCTCACGGGATGAGAGCATACCATCTTCGTTAAGCAAAAGAGTTTTACTATCATTATATACAGAAACACCATCCGTTGAAATTACACCATCGTCAAGCTCCTTAGGACCACGAGAACCATCAAGAGTACGAGTTGTACCCTTAAGGTTATTTGAGGAATGACAGGAAAGCGTTTTACCATCAAGAACTGCATACTTAAAAGCACCTGTATGACAATTTATAAAAAATTCAGCATAATTTGTCTTTACAGATAAAACATCAACCTTTGTTTCGTGAGTAAATTCTACTTTACCAAAATTTCTATACCAAATACTCTGTGACGGTAAATCAGTAAAATTACTTTCAGATGAATATTCAACACGAATCATTCCCGGCGTTAAAACAGTTACTCTTACATTATTCGAATATATCACATTATCAGGATTTGCTTTTCCGTCAGTATGTGCTAAAAGTTGTTTATTTAAATTCATATTTCCCACTTCATTACTATACTTCATTGAATGATAATGCTTTTGATATAACCTTAAAATCGGCAACATTATCCCCTACTGTTACTTCGTGCGGATTTGTATCATAAGCAAGGAACTCATTATATGCCGAGCAACTCAATTCTCCGTTTATGTATATTTTTGAAAGAGCGTTTGGTTCAAATACTATAGTGAGTATATCCCCTGTCCTCAATTCAGTATCACCACGATTTTCTGAGTCACCAAAATATATTTTTGCAAAACCATCAATTACACTTAAACTGAAGAGCTTATCAATTGTAACAAGGTTTTCTGACGCTGTATCTTTTAAAACAAACTGAACAGAAATATCCCTTAATCTTGAAAGCACTTTATCATCTGTAATACGATTAAAATCGTTTTCACCGCTGAATTTCACATCAGTATAATCTCCGAGAGCATTTTCAACTCTCAAAGAAACAGTTGCTTGTTCAACATAATTGTCAAACTTGATTTTAAGCGTACTATAATCATCAAGAATTTCTACATCACTAATTTCCTCTTCAGAAGAAATAATGTGGTAATTATAGATTCGTTCATCAAAATGAAGAAGAAGATTATTTTTATTCAGGAATTTTCCATAGACAAATTCCGGCACACACTCTTCCCGTGCTGTGAATTTAAAAATAACGACCTCACAAGGGTCAAGTTCGCAATAAATACAGTCACCATAGTTATAAAGTTTATCTGTTTTTGATGCTTCGCAAGGATAAATTGAAACACGTCTCAGATTTTTTGTTGTTTCAAAAACACCTATGGTTTTATCAAGATTAATTGTAAACTTTCGTGGTCTTTGTGATGGATTACGAAGAGACACGATACCTGCATTTTCTGTCCATGCAGAATAACCGTACACCTCACCCTTTGTCGGAGAACCACCTATAAATCGTGATGTCTTTAAAATATCATAATTATTTCGGATAAATCTCAGGGCATCTGCATTAATTCGCCATTTTGCCTTACTGAACATATTATATGAATAATAAAGCTCCCAAAAGGCTGTACCACGAGTTGTCATCATAAACATATACTTACGGAATTCATCATCCGTCATTGAAATCTTTGCGGTATTTCCGTAAATCGGGTCATGGTTATAAATAAATTCGTGTGGGAATTGATAATTTCTTTCAACACTGAAATCGTAATATCTTCCATCACGATATGTAAGTACTCGGTCAACATCTCGAGTGCTTAATTTTTCGCCATTATCTGTTTTATCAACAAATCCGATATCGCCACTATTCTGTATCCAAAGACTGTCTGACCACTGCAAAAACCAAGGGCTTGCATTACAATAACTTGTCTGATTAATCCACATATCTTTCCCGATACTCTCGCGGGCTATACGAAGCTTTTTAAAGATATTAATCCAGTTTTCCCACATTTCTGTATACTGATACATATCGTTATATCCGCCTGTCATGTGACCATGCTTTTTCGAAGGACATGCTTTAAGTAAAAAGCCGTCAAGCTTCCAATAATTAATATCAAATTTCTTTGTATAATCAAGATAATAGTCAGTAATATTTTTAATATACTCAATCGAAGAAACGCAAACATCGGCCGCTGCTAGATTATAACCGCCTTTACCTGCTTTTTCCATCTTACGCCCAAAGAATGGTGTTTTATTGTTATAACCACCTCTCGGGCCGTTCCAAAGCCCAAATTCTGATGAAAATTTTCTTGCTAAAGATGACGCAGGATATAATTCTTCAGGGAATTTGGAATTAAATGCCCAGAAGTCGGCATCCCAATCAACAAACCCATCATCTACAACATAAGAATGAAGCGGTGACACCATTGTTTTGGAAAGATTGTCTTCAATTTCCTTAAATGAACCCATAATATTTTCATTTGTGATATCATGCATATGGTCATACCAAGAATTATACTGAAAACGAGGTTCAATTTTTCTGGAAATATCCCTTATATATGAAAGGAAATCCTCGCGGATAACCTCTTGCTCAAGTCCACGCGCAGAGCCCATAACAGTTTTCCATGTTCTGAAAGTATGTCCACAACTGAGTGACAACTCATCAAAACGCTTACCACTGAAATATCTTAAATATACTGAATTGTTTTCCAGAGTGTTTTCTGCTAACGGGAATTCAGAACCCATAAACAAGCCATTAACATACACCGGCTGACCCAAGGCACTGTGATATTTACTTAAATATGCCTCATCTATCTCACCAATTGTCCAGCTTTGTTCCGGAGTGTCTATAAGTATATGCTCACAGTCGATATAATCCAACATAAGCAAATGTTGTTCCTCAGGAGCAACCATCATCTCTATATATTTATGCATATAAGGATTATCGTCTTCTATTTCAATGCACTCAACAAATCTGATTTTTGCGCCATTATATGAATATGGACAAAAAGTGAACTCAACTCTTTTATTTAATACATTAACTCTTTCTAATTCAAGGCTATTTGAAGATAAAAACTCTGTTTTATAACCTAAAAACTTCTTAAATCTGAATGAAACAATAAACTCAGCTGATGAGTCTTTAAAAACAATTTTCTTCTGATTTTTAATGCGTTTATTTACAATATCTATTGTAATCAAAGTTTTATCCTTTGTAGAAAATCGTCTTTCGATATAATCATTACCGATTATAACTTCATCTTTTTCAATATAAGCATAGGCACTCATATATTATTACTCCCGTTAAAAAGTATTTTTTCAACAGCAAGAGCTGCATCCTCAACAATCTGAACACATGGTCTTTTTTGATAATATTCACCGGTTCTTTCTTCAGGTTTTGCTGACTTTTCCGGTGATGAAATATCAAGGAGCTCTTTGCAAACAATCGAATGATTAGTTTTCTTAAATTCATCAATAATTTCTCTTACTTTTTCGTAGACTTGCATTTTGTCAAAATTAGGGTACTTGAGTCCGACAAGCATTGCACTGCCACTTACAGCACCGCATACTTCTCTCATTCTTCCAACGCCACCACCAAGTCCGACTGAAATTGAAAGAGCAACATCTTCGGGAACTCCTAAATCAGGTGCAAAAGCTACAAATACAGCCTGTGAACAATTTTTCCCTTCTTTAAAAAGCATTATGGCTTTATCTGAATACTTTGACAAAAAAAACTCTCCATTTCCATTTGAATATATGTAAATATTAACATATATATTATATTAATGCAATAAAAAAAAGTAGATAATAACACGTATTATCTACTTTTTTAAATTAATCGTAACGCATATTAGCTTTTAAGTTTGGTAACTGTGGAATGAAATATTCTTTCATCAAAGCAAATGTAATTTTACTTTCCATTGCTGAAATACCTTCGTTTCCACCACTTTTGCCTGCTCTTGTAATTTTATTAGTACTGTCATCAATGTTGTAAACATAAATGAGTTCATTGTATGTCATAACAAGTTCACCATTGGCATCTCTTTTGCCTGAAAACTCAAGTACCATTCCACTTGGGAACTGAGCATTTACCTTAACCAATGCAATAACATTATTTGCATCAACACCGTACTTATTTACAATCTTAGCTATGTACTTATTATTCGGATTGTCAGAGAAATAAACCTTAGCATTACTTTGCTCAAGTTTAGACATATCATCATCACTTATAAACGGATTATTAGGGATTGAAGGTGAACCATTTCCACCAGAGTTACTGTTTCCACCTTGGGCATTTCCGCCAGATGATGTATTACCACCTGAAACACCGCCGGAATTTCCACCACTGTAATTGTTTCCGCCTGAATTACCATTTCCGTTAGGCACAGTAGTTACAATACCACCGCTCTGATTGTTTGGGTCTATATAGTTACCCTGATCATCCATTTGAAAATCACCTGAAAAATCAGATGGATATTCATCATTCCAACTATTCACAGGAAAGTCGATAGATGTTGACTCTTCAGCATTATCATCTTTCTTTGAACAGCCTACAACGAGCAACATAACGCAAATTGCAACAACAAATAAAGTAATATATTTTTTCATTTATTTATCTCCTCATGAAAAAAGGTGTGACAGGCACACCTTAACATTTCACTTTAAAAATTACTGGAAAATCTGACCAATAAGTTCACCAAGAACACGTAAAATGCCATTAATTGTTTCTAAAACCTCATTGTCATTAAGCATTGCAACGATAAATTCAAAAATTGCTGCGTAATCCATACACTGCACCTCCTGATATTTTTTTAATTCACTAAATTATATCATTAATCAATATATTTTTCAATACTTTAATAGAAAAAAATACATAAATTCATAATTTGTTAATAAAAAAATCCCACTTCACGAGGAAATGGGATTAATTCTGTTGTACTTAAATTATTTAAGAGTAACTTTTGCGCCAACTTCTTCAAGCTTAGCTTTGATGCTTTCTGCATCTTCCTTAGAAGCAGCTTCCTTAAGTACTTTTGGTGCGCCGTCAACAACAGCTTTAGCTTCAGCAAGGCCAAGACCTGTAACTTCACGAACAGCCTTGATAACCTTAATCTTTTCTGCGCCAACTTCTGTAAGTTCAACGTCGAATTCTGTCTTTTCTTCAGCTGCTGCTGCGCCAGCTACTGGAGCTGCTACTGCTACTGCTGCTGCTGCAGATACGCCAAATTCCTCTTCTACTGCTTTAACGAGCTCTGAAAGCTCAAGAACTGTAAGAACTTTAAGTTCTTCAACGATAGCCATAACTTTTTCTGATGCCATGGTATTTTACCTCCAAATTTTAAACTAAATATTTTTTAAGATTATTTTTAAATTATTCAGCAACTGGTGCTGCTTCACCATCTTTGTCAACAATAGCTTGTACTGCACGAGCAAAAGATGCGATAGGTGCGTTGGACGCACTGAGAACTGTAGCGAGCAATACTTCTCTTGAAGGAAGTTTTGCAAGAGCTTCGAGCTTTTCAAGACTGATAACTTCACCATCAAGGTAACCTGTCTTAAGGTTGAACTTATCACTCTTGTCAGCATACTTACCAAGAATTCTTGCTGCTGCAACATAATCATCCTTACTTGTAGCGATAGCTGTTGTACCCTCAAGGGCGCTACCCATATCAGCAAGGCTTGTTCCGTCGATGGCACGACCGAGAATTGTGTTCTTTACAACTGTGTATTCAACACCTGCTTCACGGAGCTCTTTACGAAGCTTTGTATCATCTTCAACGCTGATACCCTTGTAGTCAACTACAACACCTGCGATTGAACTGTCAAGTCTTTCTTTAAGAGCAGCCACCTGCTGTTTCTTTAATTCTAAAACCTTCTCGCTTGGCAAACGATTCACCTCCTATTTGATTTTTAAATGCGCTTGCAAGGAGAAAAAATGGCTCTTCTGCAAAGACAGAAAAGGCATAGAAACATTTTAATTAAATGCTAATATCCTCGGTAGGCAGTTTATAACTTTATGCAAAATGCACCTACTGTCTTTGGCAAGCTTTATTATACTAACACACCCTAACGGGTTTGTCAAGCATTATTTATTTGTTCAATTATTCAGCAACAGGAGCTGCTGTGAACTTGTTTGGATTAATCTTAACGCCAGGGCCCATTGTTGAAGCAACTGCAACAGACTTAATGTACTGACCTTTTGCAGCAGCTGGCTTAGCCTTAACGATAGCATCCATAAGTGTATCAAGGTTTTCCTTGAGCTTTTCTGTGCCGAATGAAACCTTACCGATTGGGCAGTGAATGATGTTTGTCTTATCAAGACGGTACTCAATCTTACCTGCCTTTGCTTCTGTAACAGCCTTAGCAACGTCAGGAGTAACTGTACCAGCCTTTGGGCTTGGCATAAGGCCACGAGGACCGAGAACCTTACCGAGACGACCAACAACACCCATCATATCAGGGCTTGCGATACATACGTCGAAGTCCATAAAGCCACCCTGGATTTTTTCCATAAGGTCTTCTGCACCAACATATTCAGCACCTGCTGCAAGAGCTGCGTCAACTTTGTCGCCCTTTGCGAAAACTGCTACTCTTACTTTTTTACCTGTGCCGTTTGGAAGAACAACAGCGCCTCTAACCTGCTGGTCTGCGTGACGTGAGTCAACACCGAGACGAACGTGAAGTTCAACTGTTTCATCAAATTTTGCTGTAGCGCCCTTAACTGTGATATCAAGAGCATCTGCAGTGTCATAAAGTTTTGTTCTGTCGATGAGCTTTGAGCTCTCAACATATTTCTTTCCGTGTTTCATAATTAAATTCCTCCAAAAAAGTGGTTAATCGGATTCTGATTTTTCCTCCCACAAGGAGAATCAGTCTTCTACAGTAACGCCCATGCTACGTGCTGTACCAGCAATCATGCTCATTGCAGTTTCGATTGTTGCAGCATTAAGGTCAGGCATTTTCTGCTCAGCGATTTTTCTAATCTGTTCTTTTGTGATTTTTGCTACTTTTGTTCTGTTAGGAACGCCAGAACCACTCTCAATTCCGCAAGCCTTCTTGATAAGAACAGCTGCAGGTGGAGTTTTTGTTACGAATGTGAATGTACGGTCTGCATAAACTGTGATAACAACAGGAATAATGAGACCCATATCATTCTTTGTACGTTCATTGAATTCTTTTGTGAACGCCATAATGTTTACACCGTGCTGACCAAGAGCTGGACCAACAGGTGGTGCTGGTGTTGCTTTACCAGCAGGAATTTGAAGCTTAATAAAGCCTACTACTTTCTGAGCCATTTTTAGCACCTCCAAAATTCGTGGTATGGCGGAACAGACAGCTCTTCTGCTCCTCCCACGACGCTTTGACAAAAGCGTCATAAAAAGCGTAATTACGCTAATTACCAAATTAAATAAAATTAATTTTCTTCGACCTTTTCAACCTGGCCGAGTTCAAGGTCAACTGGTGTTTCACGACCGAGCATTGAAATAACAACACATACTGTATTGTTATCAATATCAAGGTCACGCACTGTACCGATAACGCCTTCAAACGCGCCGTCGATAATTGTAACCATATCGCCAACCTCATAGTCAATCTTAATGACTTTCTTTTCAACACCCATAGCAATTACCTCAGCCTCGGTAAGAGGAACCGGTTTGCTCTCAGGGCCAACGAAACCTGTCACACCACGTGTGTTGCGGATTACGTACCAAGTATCGTCTGTCATTTCAAGGTCGCCTGTTTCTTCATTTTCAAAAACAGTAACCTTAACCATAACATAACCTGGAAAGATTTTTCTTTCCACTTCTTTTTTTACGATTACCATCTCGCCTGTTTCT
>JAZNTF010000170.1:0-7067 GCA_045591625.1 Candidatus Fimenecus sp. | reverse complement strand
TACATAGACCCGTTCACGGGTAACAAGTAACAAACCTTTGCAGAAGGTAGTCGTAGGGTACGCCTTGAGGCGATGCCAGTATCATAGGGCTTTGCCCGCATATGAAGAACCCCCGGCTTAGCCGGGGGGTTACTATTTTTTGTCTGTTGTGCAAGTGTTTATTTCCACCAGTTTTCCGTATCACATTCTATCGGCAAGGTGTCAGTCCAACCTACGGAATATGCCGTGTATGCTCCGATGCTTTTATCATTTATATCATTGGCAGTGGCAAACATTATATCATCAGGATAAAGTTCTTCTGCAAGCTTGCTTCTTTCAGGATATTCACCCGAGGCACTATAATAGTCCTCTGCACCGAAAAGGTGAAGAATTTCATGTCCGATTGTTGAATAACAGGTTGTGTCAGAATATCCGATTGATTGTGAAAAGAAAATACAGAATTCTGTGGGCTTTTCAAAAGGACCATATGGAGGAGTGTGCTTATAAGAACGACCTTCCTTATTGACAGCTATAAGATAAGCCACCTGTTTCGCATCAAGCTCTTTTTTCAGGGAATGGGTCATTTCCCAATGAGAATCATATCCCATTGATTTTGCAACCTGAGTAAGAATATTATACTGACCGCCATTTTCCCTTGTTTCTGAATCAAGTATTCCGTTGTATACAACATTTTCTTCGCATGTTTTATAATCTGTTATTATTTCCACATTATATTCAGATGACTGTTGAGATAAATATGTCATTGAAGGCAAGAATTTTTTGTTTATAAAAATTTCCTGTTCTTCTGTTGACCATTGGCTTTCCAAGTCGTCGATAAAGATGATATAATAACACAAATCCTCCTGCATATTATAGCAAGAGCCTACATTATATGCTCGTCGGGTTTCGTCGAATTGGTTCTTACCCTTATATGAAGAAAGAATAATGCCGATAATAAGACCGATAATTATACCCAAAACGAGAATTACTATAAGAAATCTCTTTAAATGCTTCATTTCGCAAATTCCTTTTATAAGATAAAAATATTATAGATTAAAAAAAGTGATTTTTCAATAATTTAAAAAAATTTCCAAATTTGTTGAAACAAAAAGATGTTTTTGATACTCTTATATTATGAAAGGGTCCTTCAACGACAAAAAAAGACAGGGAGGTATGAAAATGAGCAAGGAAATAAACAATATTGTTTTATCTGCCATGGCAGGAGATAAAAATGCATACGGTGAGCTGTATGAAAAATATGCTCTTGATATGTACCGATTTGCACTTGGTATGTGCAAAAATACTTACGATGCTGAGGATGCTGTACAAGAAACGGCAATTTCGGTTTTTAAAAGTATGAGTTCTCTTAAAAATCCTCAAAAATTTAAATCATATC
Source organism: Candidatus Fimenecus sp. (assembly GCA_045591625.1). Lineage (GTDB taxonomy): Bacteria > Bacillota > Clostridia > Oscillospirales > Acutalibacteraceae > Fimenecus. The sequence goes on along the minus strand of JAZNTF010000170.1, from coordinate 5,692 downwards.
TTTTCACCGCCCTTTCTAACACGTGTAAAAAAATTCTTTCTAAAAATAATTACATAGTAGAGTTTGAGGATACAGGCTATACGGATAGTGAAATCGAATTTTCAATTTCTGTTCGTGAGGCTCTCCAAAATCTGGACACAGTATCAAAGGAAGTAGTCCTTTTATCAGTGGTTGGAGGATTTAAATCCCACGAAATAGGAAAAATTCTTGATTTACCATCCGGAACAGTAAGGACAAAGCTCAAAAGAGCATTAGAAAAACTCAGAAAGGAGTTAGAATAATGAGCAGAAAGACAAATGAATTTCTCAATGATAAAATGCAGGTTAATTTACCTGAAAGCTTAAGCAAAGAAAATATTATGAACAAGCTTGACTCTTCACAGGCAGAAATTATTGAAATGCCAAAGAAAAAGAGTGCTTTAAAGGTTATCGTGCCAATGGTTGCCTCCTTGCTTCTGGTTGTTGGTGTTGTAGGTGTGTATATGAGCCTTCAGCAGAAGAGTGCACCTGTAGAAAAAGAACAGGCGGATGTTATTCAATGTAAATCCTATGATGAAATTTATGAAAATTTTGATAAGCTCCATAAAGAAAGCAAAAAACATAACTTTTTTAATGGCTTCTTTGATGGTGCTGAAGAAGAGCTGATAATGGAAGATGCCGCATCAGGTGATACTGCTGCAGGAAGCGGTGCCTTCGGTACTGATGGTGCTGCACCTGAAGCTGCACCGGAAAATATGAACGGTTCTACAACGGGTACAACAGGTGACAAAAATTTCGGTACAACAAACACTCAGGAAAAAGATGTTGACGAGGGTGACATAATAAAAACTGACGGAAATTATCTTTATGTTGCTAACGGAAGCAGAAAATCAGTATCTATTGTAGATGTCACAAAGGACAAAATGACCGAGGCAGCCCAGATTGATTTATCAGACAGTGAGTCAGTAACGGAAATCTATCTTAATGGTGATAAACTTGTTATAGTCGGTAATCTTCGTAAGGAAAGTAACGATAAAACAAGTTGGGAAATAGTGGACTATGCTTACGGTACTTATGGTCCATATGTGGAATTTTCAAATGATACCTTCGTCAAGGTTTATGATATTACTGACAGAAAAGCACCAAAGCTTGTTAACGAGTATTCACAACAAGGAACATACAACAACTCACGAATGATTGGCACAAAGCTCTATGCTATCAGCACTTATTATGTTCATGTGTATAATGATGATTATCGTGACAGATGCATTCCTGAGATTGCAACAGGTGGTGATTACGCAAAAATTCCTGCCGATTGTATTGCGGTAATTAACGAAAGTGAATCAACTTCTTATGCAGTTATAACAACACTTGATATAAGTGAAAATAAAGACCCGGAAAGCAAGGCAATTCTTGGCTCTTGTGAAAATCTTTATGCATCTTCAAAAGGTCTTTTTATAAGTGAAATGCGAGTTACACAAAATGCTGAAGAAACCACCAAGCTTTATCGTTTTGAATATACCGACACAGGTGTTGAATTCAAATGTTGCGGTGAAGTGGAAGGCTATCTTAACAATCAATTTTCAATGAGCTATGACGGAGAATATTTCCGTGTTGCAACAACTGTTAACAAGACAAAGGTTGAGGGAAATGTTGTTTCAATGTCCGTTGATGACCGAGTAAATAATCTCTATATCCTTGATAATAAGATGAAAATTGTGGGTAAAGTTGAGGATTTGGCAAAGGGTGAACTTATTAAATCCGTCCGTTTTGTAGGCAATATGGCTTATGTTGTAACATTCCGACAGACTGACCCGTTGTTTGTAATTGATTTGACTAATCCTGAAAAACCAACTGTTAAGGGTGAGCTTAAAATACCGGGATTCTCTGAATATCTTCATCCTATTGCAGACGGACTTTTGGTTGGTGTTGGTCAGGATGGCACAATGACAGGTGTGAATGGGGACTGTAAGGTTTCTCTTTTTGATGTGTCAGACCCTTATGAGCCAAAAGAAACCTCAGTTCTTAATGTTACGGGAGGAAAGGCATACTGTCATTCTCCTGTTGCATATAACCATAAGGTATATGTAACACTTTCTGAAAAAGAATTTGCAGTTCCTTTTTCAATTAATAGTTATGTTCTTAACAAAGCTGAAATGGGAGACTACTATATCCGATATGAATTGACCGATGATGGTCTTCGTGAGGTTGCACGATACAAAATAGAAAATGTTGATTATATTTGCGGTGCAACTTATGTAGAAAATGTATTCTATGTAGTGACCGACCATTATGAAGAGGGAACAATGGTTGTTGCTTTTGACCTTACAACGAATGAAAAGATAGATTCTCTTAAAACATCAAAATGAGGATATAAGTGATATGGCAAATAAAATTAAAGAAATAATTATTGCTTTGATAACAGCAATAGTAACTTGGTTGGCTTTGAGTTACATTTTCTTTCCTATAAAGCTTTCAGCATCGGTTGATGAGTACTTTATTGCAACAATGGGGCACATGGTACCCTTGAAAATATTCATAACCATAGTCTTAGCTATCGCTTCCGTAGTAATATATGAGCGATTTGTAAATAAAAATGAAAACGATTGACAATTGTTGACAAAAAAATGTGTAAATGATATACTAAAATATAATACAACCCAAGGGGAGTAGCTAATTTACGGTAGTCAACAATCGTCAAGCTTTGACTGGTTATCGTACCTGATTTTTCAGGAAGCAAGACCTTCGGCAGTAAATCATTGCTGAAGGTCTTTTTGATGTTATATAAATTAATTGCGAAAGCAAAAGAAATAAAAAAAGAGGTGTTTTTATGAAGCATTATCTTCATGAAGTCGCTGATGTTTTTGCAGAGGTAAAGAGTAGCGAAACCGGTCTTACATCTGCTGAGGCTCAAAAACGACTCGAAGCAAACGGAAAAAACAAGTTGGCAGAAGCTAAAAAGGCTTCAATGTTTTCTCGTTTCATCGACCAGCTTAAGGACCCGATGATTATCATCCTTCTTGTTGCTGCTGTTATTTCTGCTGCAACAGAAATGATTGAAGCAGGTGGATTTGTAACTCCTACTGACTCAATTATCATCCTTATAGTTGTTCTGATTAACGCAATCCTCGGTGTTGTTCAGGAAAGCAAGGCTGAGAAGGCTGTTGAGGCATTGCAACAGATGTCTGCTGCCACAACAAAGGTTCTTCGTGACGGCAAGGTTGAAACTGTTAAGAGTGAAGATTTAGTTGTTGGTGACGTTATTCTTCTTGATGCAGGTGATGCTATCCCTGCTGACTGCCGTATTTTCGAATGTGCAAGTATGAAAATTGAGGAAGCAGCACTTACCGGTGAATCTGTTCCTGTTACAAAACTTGTAAATGCTCTTATGGGTAAAAAGGGTGATGACGAAGTTGCTCTCGGTGACCGTAAGAATATGGCATACATGGGCTCAACACTTGTTTACGGTCGTGGTAAGGCAGTTGTTGTAGCAACAGGTATGGATACTGAAATGGGTAAGATTGCAAATGCTATTACCCTTGCTGAAGAAGGTAAAACTCCTCTTGAAATTAAGCTTGAACAGCTTTCAAAGGTTCTCACAAAGCTTGTTATCGGTGTTTGTGTAGTTATCTTTGCATATAATATTATTTCAAAAATTCTTATTGGTGGCAGCACAGAGTACTTCGAGGTAGCTCTCCACTCCTTTATTGCTGCTATCGCATTGGCTGTTGCTGCAATTCCTGAAGGTCTTGTTGCGGTTATGACAATCGTTCTTTCAATCGGCGTTACAAATATGTCAAAGAAGAACGCTATTATCCGTAAGATGACAGCCGTTGAAACACTTGGTTGTACTCAGATTATCTGCTCTGATAAGACAGGTACTCTTACACAGAATGTAATGACAGTTGTTGATCACTTTGCTCCAAACGAACAGCAGTTGGCAACAGCAATGGCTCTTTGTACTAATGCTGAAGTGGCTGAAGACGGCAAGAGCACAGGTGAACCTGATGAAGTTGCTCTTATTAACTATGCAATGACTCTTGACCTTCCAAAAGCAAAGCTTGTTGAAGCATATCCTAGAATTGGTGAAGTACCGTTTGACTCAGGCAGAAAGATGATGTCAACTGTTCACAACAGTGCAAGAGGCGTTATCCAGTTTACAAAGGGTGCTCCTGACGAAATTCTTAAGAAATGTACTCGTCTTGATGTGAATGGTGAAATTCACGAAATGTCAGATGCACTTCGTCAAAAGATTATGGAAGAAAATACAAGAATGGGTAATAAGGCTCTTCGTGTATTTGCAGTTGCATATAAGAACTATGATGTTGCCCCTGAAGCATTTGATTCAGAATCACTTGAATATGATATGACATTTATCGGCCTTACAGGTATGATTGACCCTGTTCGTCCTGAAGTTAAGGATGCTATCGTTGAATGTCGTGGTGCAGGTATCAAGCCTATTATGATTACAGGTGACCATATCAATACAGCAAAGGCTATTGCTCGTGAGCTCGGTATTCTCACAGATGACAGTCAGGCTATGATGGGTGCTGATATTGATAAATATACAGACGAAGAATTTGAAAAAATCGTTGAAAACGTTTGCGTTTATGCTCGTGTTCAGCCTGAACACAAGACAAGAATCGTTAATGCATGGAGAAATAAGGGATACGTTACTGCTATGACAGGTGACGGTGTTAACGACGCTCCATCAATCAAGAGCGCTGATATCGGTGTTGGTATGGGTATCACAGGTACTGATGTTACAAAGAACGTTGCTGATATGGTTCTTGCTGACGATAACTTCGCAACAATCGTTGCTGCAGTTGGTGAAGGCAGAAGAATTTACGACAATATCCGTAAGGCTATTCAGTTCCTTCTCGGCTCAAACCTTTCAGAGGTTGTTTCAATCTTCTTTGCAACAATTATGAACTTCACAATCCTTCGTGCTCCGCATCTTCTTTTCATCAACCTTGTAACAGACTGCTTCCCGGCATTGGCTCTCGGTCTTGAAAAACCTGAAGCAGACATTATGAGAAGAAAACCAAGAAGCAAGAACGACGGCGTTTTTGCAGGTGGACTCGGCTTTGACTGTGCATATCAGGGCATTATCGTTTCTGTTCTTACAGTTATCGCATTCTATATCGGTGAATATATTGAAGTATTAAATCATGGCGGAACATTCCACTTTATGAACATTGAAGATAGTGCAGATGGTATGACAATGGCATTCTTCACAATGGCTATGTGTGAAATTTTCCATTCATTCAATATGCGTTCACAGCGTGGCTCAGCAGTTGCAATGCTCTTCAAGGGACACCACAATATCGCACTCTATGGCGCTATGATTGGTTCGTTCCTTCTCACAACAGCAGTTGTTGAAGTGCCATTCCTTGCAAATATGTTCGAATTCACAGAGCTTTCAGCACTTGAATATGGCATTTCTCTCGGACTTGCATTCTTGATTATCCCAATTGTTGAAATCATCAAGGCTATTCAGCGTGCAGTTGATAAGAAAAAAGATTAAATCAAATAAATAATTAACGCCGGGGAATCTTCTCCGGCGTTTAATTTTTGTGAAAAAGGATTTCGAAATTGCCCGATGTTAAATTATAATTTGTCGGTGAATTTATTGAGAATACAATACCTTGTAGGGGAGGGTCTCCGTGCCCTCCCGAACATATAATGCACACTTACGGGCAGGCACAGAGACC
>JAZNTF010000169.1:0-12778 GCA_045591625.1 Candidatus Fimenecus sp. | reverse complement strand
TACTTTATTTGTGCCTTAAGCCTGTTACCGAGTTTTTTTATTATCCTTTTTTCAAGTCGGGAAATATAACTTTGAGAAATCCCCATAATATCAGCTACTTCCTTTTGGGTTAACTCTTCTCGGTCACCCAGACCAAATCTCATTTCAATTATTACCTTTTCTCTTGGCGGTAATGTATCAATTACTCGAATAAGCAGTCTTTTTTCATCATCCTCTTCAATTTCACGGCTTATTTCATCACCATCACTACCCAGTACATCAGCAAGCATTAACTCGTTTCCGTCCCAATCTGTATTCAACGGTTCATCAAGAGAAACGACCATTTTTTGTGAGGCTATTTTGCGAAGGTACATTAATATTTCGTTTTCAATACATCGGGATGCATAAGTTGCAAGTTTTATATTCTTTTCCGGTGAAAATGTGTTGACAGCCTTAATAAGTCCTATTGTGCCTATGGAAATCAGGTCATCAAGGGCAACCCCTGAACTTTCAAATTTCTTTGCGATATAAACAACGAGTCTTAAATTATGAGTTATAAGCTTCTCCCTTGCTTTTTCATCCCCCGTCACAAGTTTTTCACTTAAAAGCTGTTCTTCCTCCAGTGACAATGGTTCGGGCAGATTTATTGTTCCGTTTATGTAGTAAATTCCACCCTTGAAAAGTTTCAGATAGAGTCTTTTTAAAATAGTTGTCAGCTTAGTCATTTCGCATTTCTCCCTCAAGATTTATATTTAAAATAATTTTATACTCATCAAGCTCTGTCGCACTTTCACCTATGTATATTTTATTGGTTGTAAAGTTATTTATTGTTATTCTTTCCGGTCTGAAGGATTTAATCAGAGTTTCACCACCTACCGTAGAAATCGGAATATACCTGATTTTTTCCTCATTAAAAAGCTTATCGAAAATACTCTTTTCCGCTATGATAACAGGATAACCTGAAAACGGGTCACGAAGATTGTTTCCTGTATCCATAAGACCCGTACAAGTGATTATTTTTCCGTCATTTTCTATTGTCACAGAATACTCCTTGCTTTGAGGTGCTTTTTTATCTGTAATTTTTGTGACAAAATTTATTATCAGATATGAAACAACTGAAACTACTGTCAGAAATGTCATATCAATATCAAAATAGATTATTCCGTTCGAATAAATCATTATATCCTTATCAAAAAACATATAAAAAGCAAGAGCAAAACCACCAAAAATAAAGGTTATGGTAAAAAGAAAAAATATTCTTTTAAGAAACTGTTTATATGGTTTCATTCCAAAAGTTATTGCCACCATTACTATTGCCAAAAAAACTTTAAAAACAGTCATTACAACTGAAAGATGTTCTATAAAAATAAGTAATGATGAAACTCCTCCACACAACGCACCCATCACCAAACGCCATCTTTTTGTATATGACCTTGTTATTTTACGGACCGCAAGAAGAATAAAATAATTAACCAATGTGTTAAGCACAATGAGAATGTCAACATAGATAATCAAGATATCACCACATAAAAAAAGCTTGATACCATTTTACACGGTACCAAGCTTAAATTTTGTTATTTTATGTCAACTATTTATTCTTTAATGTATTCATATAGTCTTCAAGGATTAAAACTGCTGAAACAGCGTCAACAACGGCCTTACGTTTTTTTCCGCGCACATCAACAGCATTGAGGATGTTATGCGCTGAAACTGTTGTTAATCTTTCATTTTGAAAATCAACTTCAAGACCTGTTTTTTCTTTTAAAAGCTCACCAAGTTCACGACAAGCTTCACTGCGAAAGCCATAGCTTCCGTCCATATTCTGTGGAACTCCTACGCAAATTCGTTCTGCTTTTCTTTCAATTGCTATTTCATTGATTTTATCTATTAATCTTTCTCTGTCCTTTTCAGTAATAACACATACAGGAGATGCTATAATCTGCATTTTATCACAGATTGCAATTCCTGTTCTCACATCACCATAGTCCACAGACATAATAATCATATATCTGTAACCTCCAACTCTTCCATAACATTGTTATTTGCAAGAGATTTTGAGAATGTGTATGCACTCTGAACAGATGTGAACACAGGCACTTTCTTCATAAGAGCAGCACGACGGATAATTGCATCCTCATCACCGTTTCGGTTGTTCTGTAATGTAGAAACAACATAGGAGAATTTATTAGAATTAATCATTTCCACTGCCTGTTCACAACTTGCTGTATTTGTAGCAATATGATTTGAGTTAAGAAGCTTTGCAGTATCACTTGTAGCGTAAATTTTAAAGCCCTGTGATAAGAATTCTTCTGCCATTTTTACGGTGTCGGACTTATCACTTTCTCGAACGGAAACAAGAACAGAACCCGTTCTCTTAATTCTCATACCGGAGGCAATCATACCCTTTAAAAGAGCATTATCAAAGGTATCACCAATACCCATAACGTCACCTGTTGACTTTGTCTTTTCACCAAGGAGCATATCAGCACCCTTAAGCTTTTCAAAGCTGAAAACAGGAACACGGACATAGTAATTTCCTTTTTGCTTATTGATACCTGTAACAGTAAGCTTTTCACCCGCCATACAACGCACTGCCATATCAACCACATCATAACCCGATGCCTTTGTAAGGAACGGAACAAGGGTTGTGTTTGTCACAGAAGCTTTAGTTACATAAAGGTCATTGTCAAACACCACAAACTGCATATCAATAGCACCTTTGAAGGATAATTCGGCAATTATGTTTTTGATATATTCCTCAACCATTTGGAGCATATTTTCTTTAACGCTTACTGTTGGTGAAACAGAAATTGAGTCTCCTGAGTTTATATGAGCCTTTTCAATATGCTCACAGAGAGCCGGTACAAAGAAATTTTCACCGTCAGAAATAATATGAGCTTCAATGCAAGTGCCTACATAAAGCTTTTTACTGCTTGTATGCTTTACATTTGCATAGTCAAGGATATCAAAAAATTCAATTTTATTTGTAATCTTGCGATAGAAATCATAATCAGGCCCTAAAATTTCTACACCTGAATCCTTAAGGAATAACGAGCACTTAATTGCATCTTCTCCGCCAAAAAGGACAACTGCATATTCCGGTTTCTCAGTATTTACCACATTAAGAATATCTTCACTTGTAAGTGGGTCAATATAAACTCTATCCGCAATATTATAATCAGTTGTTACAGATGCCGGGTTATTGTTGAGAAGAACAACTTCAAAGCCCTGATTTTTAAGTGAATTGATACAATGTACAGTACAATAATCACTGTCACCGCTTCTGCCGGTAACGGATGGACCACTACCTATAACAAGAACTTTTTTCTTATCTGTTTTATTAGCATTTATATAGATTTCTGCTTCATTTTCAGCACCGTAAACAGAATAGAAATATGGTTTCTTTGCATCAAATTCAGCAGAGCAAGTATCCACACTATTGAAAACAGATTTCATTGATTTCTCAAGCTTTGTTCCTGTAATCTGTTCAATCGCATAATCGGTAAAGCCCATATTTTTTGCATATTCATATGAATTTTCAGCATCATTTTTAAGAAGTTTTTCTGTATTGGCAATATTCTTGAGTTTATTTAAAAACCATTTATCAATATTTGTCATAGAATAAAGCTCATCGATAGAAATATCCCTTGAAAGAGCTTCATAAACAGCAAAAATATGACTGTCATCTAACTTTTTGATTGTGTCTTTCAACTGGTCATCCGTAAAGTTTTCAAACTGTTCAAGTCTAGGAAGATGATTTTTATTAACACTACGGACACCCTTCATAAATGCAAGTTCAAAACCTGTTCCGATAGCAAGACTTTCACCCGTTGCTTTCATCATTGTACCAAGGACACGACTTGCTTCATTGAAGTTATCAAAAGACCATTTAGGGAATTTAACTGCACAGTAATCCATTGCCGGTTCATTGCATGCAGTAGTGCAACCTGTAATATCATTTTCAATTTCAAAAAGTGTCTTTCCGAGAGCAATTTTTGCAGAAACATAAGCAATTCTGTAACCTGTTGCCTTAGAAACAAGAGCAGATGTACGGCTCACACGAGGGTCAATACCTGTTATAACATATTCATTTCCATCGGGACTCAAAGCAAATTGAACATTACAGCTACCCTCAACGCCCAATCCTGATACAATTTTTCGTGCAGCACGACGAAGACGTGTAAATTCAGGGTCAGTAAGTGTCTGTGCAGGAATTACAACAATACTGTCACCTGTATGAATACCAACCGGGTCAATACTTTCTGCACTTGCAACACTTATACAATTGTTTTCACAGTCACGAATAACCTCAAATTCAATTTCTTTCCAACCTGCAATACTCTTCTCAATAAGAATCTGGCTGACAATGGATGCCTCCAGGCTTTTTTCTGCTTTAACCCAAAGGCATTCACGGTCATAGCAATATTCTGCACTTTCACGGTCAGGAGTATAAGCAGGACGCACAATAACCGGATAACCAACCTTATCGGCAAAGTCACATGCCTCTTCAACTCCGTTAACAACAAGAGCAGGAACAGTAGGCTCATCCATTTCACTTAACAAATCTGTGAAGGAATGTCTGTTTTTTACACTTCTGATAACATCCTGATTTATACCGATAAGAACAGTATTTGTTTCTTCAAGGTATCCGTTCTGACTGAGTTCAAGACTTAATTCTAGACTTTCATCACCACCGGCAGTTGAAAGAAGTGCATCAGGTTTTTCTTTTTCAAGAATTCTTTTTACACTTTCAATATTGAGTGGCTCAATATATACTCTGTCTGCAAAAGCCTTATCAGTTGCAAGGGCGGATGGTGTTGAATTTGCAAAAACAACAGTAATCCCCTCTTCTTTTAACGCACGACAAACCTGCAAAGCAGAATAGTCAAATTCGAGTGACTGACCAATTTTTATAGGACCTGCACCAAGGACAAGAATTTTATTGTATTTAGTCATTTTCTTCACCGTCCATCATTTTAAAGAAATCTCTGATAATAAAACCTGTACTGCTATCCACATCACCTTTTGGTGTAAATTGAACTGAAAGTCCATTAAATTTATTATATCTGAGACCCTCAACAGTATGGTCATTTATATTTGTCATTATAATATCTGCTACTGAAGAATCAACTGATTTTTCATCAACAGCATATCCGTGATTCTGGTCTGTGACCATAATCTTTTTAGTATCTTTAATAATTACAGGCTGATTTGAACCTCTGTGACCTTTTTCCATTTTAACAATTTTAAAGCCACAAGCCAAAGCCAACATCTGATGTCCCAAGCCGATTGCAAAAACAGGAACTCCCTGTTCGGTAAGCTTTTTGATATTTTCAACAAGTACAGGCTCATCATCAGGGTCAGCCGGACCATCACAAAGGACAACTCCGTCCGGAGAATAACTCATAATTTCTTCTGCAGTAGTAAATGCAGGAACAAAAGTCACATCACAACCATTAAGCAAAAATGCATTGAGTTGTTTGCGTGGTGAGCCGTAATCCACAGCTACCACATTATACTTCGCATTTTCACCCTTCATCATGATTGGCTCTTTGATTGAAATTTCACGAACTGCACCTGAAATCGTATATTTCTTGATATCCTCAAGTAATTTTTCCATATTTTCAAGGGAGTCTGTAATTGCGCCGTTGACATATCCCTTATCACGAAGATATCTTGTAAGACGACGGGTATCGATACCACAGATTCCAACAATATCTCTGCTCTTAAGGTAATCATCAAGATTCATTTCATTACCATCGGAACAGACATCGCACCACTCACGGACTATATATCCGTTTGACATAATCTGTCCACCCTCATTTTCGGGGGCAATACCACGATTTGCAGCAAGAGGATATGTTTGTGCTACAATCTGACCATAATATGTCGGATCTGACAATATATCGGTGTATGCAGATGTGCAGGTATTAAAAACAACCTCACCAATTGTCACGCCTGTTTTTCCCATGGAAAAGCCTTCAAAAACTTTTCCGTCAGCAAGTACAAGATATGCTTTATTTCTTTCTCTCATAAAATATCACCCTATTTTTAGGTATTTAAGTACAAAATGCCCATCAAAAAGATGGGCATATTTTTGTTTTTACTCAGCTTCCGCCGGCGTCGGAACTCCCGGAGAAGCAGGACTCGGTGGTTGAGGTATTGTTGGAGGTTCAGTCACCGGAGGAGTAACCGTTGGAGGTTCTGTCACCGGTGGAGCTGTTGGCTCTGTAACCGGTGGTGGAGTTGAACCACCGCCTGTCGTTGGCTCATCTGTTGTGCCTTCACCGCCACCTTCGCCACCTGTGGTTGTTTCACCCGGTTCTGTTGAAACCTCTTCTTCACCACCCGGCTCACCGATTGCGTCACCATAAACATAACAGTTTGTACATACGCCCGGCATATTTGACGACTTATACCATCCGTAAGCTTTAGAGCCACATCCGGCACTTGCTATACGGCCGGAACCCATACAGTATGCTGCCTTAACAACCTTATCTGTATCCTTCTCAAATTCTTTAGGTTCAAGGTCTTTATGGGCAAAATTCATAATCTTATGGAAGATGTCACCGGCAGGGTTACCACTTGCTCTAACTTCTTTATTGTAGTCATAACCAAACCAAACAGCTGCAACATAGTATGAAGTACCACCAACTACCCAACGGTCATGGTTACTTGATGATGTACCTGTCTTACCGAAGGTTCTGTGGTTTGTAACAGCATAGCCACGACCTGTACCACCTGCACCGTAATAAACTGTCTGGAGCATCTGGTTCATAACATATGCTGTTTCAGGTGAAATAGCCTGTTGGAATTCGTTTTCTTCACTATTCTTTAAGATTACCTCACCCTGATTATTCTTAACTTCATAATAAGCGTATGGCTTATAATACTTACCACCATTTCCGAATGTTGCAAATGCCGCTGACATCTGAAGTGTTGTTACACCACCTGATGAACCGCCTGTTGCAAGAGCTGATGGGGACTCACTGTCCTTTGCATCACTATAAGTACTGATGTTAAATTTGTTTTTAAGATAATCATAGCTCACATCAAAGCCCATCTTCATAAGAATCTGTGCCGGAACTGTGTTATATGAAATAGCAACAGCATATTGAGCTGTAACATAGCTATTTGGTGAACCCGGATTACCACCGTAGTTGTTTGGCCATCTTTTGCCATTCCAGTTGATACCGTAGTTCTTAATTTTTGAAGACCATGTAATAACATTTTCTTCAATTGCCGGAGCATAAATTGAAAGTGGCTTAATTGAAGAACCGGGCTGACGGATAGCTGCTGCAGCACGGTTGTTTGAACGGTTTTCTGTCTTTTCACCGGCACCACCAACCATTGCTACTATACGACCTGAATAGTCCATAATAGTAATTGCAGACTGTGCAAGTTCAGCACTTGAACTTACAACTTCACCCGGGAATCCGGTACGGTTAACATATACATCTTCCGCATATTCCTGAATTTCCATATCAACTGCTGCAGTGATACGAAGACCGCCGGAATAAATCATATTTGTTGCTTCGTAATTGGAATATCCCTGAGCCTTAAGGTCACGAATTACAGAAGTGATAATGTAGTCAACATAATAGCTCTGAACATCATTATCAGTGCTCTTTTCAACTTCTACTTCTTCGTCAGGAACATAGTTTTCACTATTTGTGTAAATAAGTTCGTATGCCAATGCTTCATCATACTGTTCACGAGTGATAAATCCTTCATCGAGCATAGCAATAAGACAAGTCTTCTGACGTTTCTTTGTCTCTTCAGGATACCACAATGGGTCATATTTACCCGGATATTGTGTGATACCTGCGATTGCGGCACACTCAGCAAGGTTAAGGTCAGCAACGTCCTTACCGAAATATGTCTGTGATGCAGTCTGAACACCATAACAGTTATGGCTCAGATAAATTGTGTTAAGGTATGCTTCAAGAATTTCTTCTTTCTCATAATATTTTTCCATATTAAGAGCGTAAAGCATTTCATTATATTTTCTGTTAATATTTCGTCCTGCTTCACCTGTAAGGTTCTTGATGAGCTGCTGAGTGATTGTTGAACCACCACGGACTTTACCTGTATTAACAGCAGAGTTTACGATACCCAATGTTGAACTGTACCAGTCAACACCGTCATGGTCATAGAATCTCTTATCTTCAATAGCAACAAAAGCCTTGCCCATCCATTCGGACATTTCTTCATTGGTAACCCAAACACGGTTTTTCTCACCATGGAGTTTTGCTATTTCGACCAAATTATCATCTTTATCCTTAGCATAAATAAATGTAGTCTGGTCCTGATTCTGCTGATAGTACTTAAGGTCGATAACCTTATTACCGTTAACTGTGCGTACTACATCAAACAAGATGTAGGAAACTATGATGAAACTGGTTAACGCAACTATAGAAAGAATGGATAAAAATATCGTTCTTATTTTATTCGGGGACTTACGTCTCTTTGATGCCTGAGTCTTTTTTCTCATAATTCTCCTCCGAAGCAAATTGATAAAATTTTACAAAATAAGTATAACACAAAATTTTCAAAAAGAGTAGACATTTTTTTATAAAATTTAAAAAAATTAATAATTTGTAATATTTTTGACAAAATATCCATAAAGGAAGTGAAAAAATGAAACCTGAAATAACAAAATTTCTATTATTCGGACTTCTTGCAGTTACCTGCTTCACCGTTCTCTTCGTAAGCCTTAATAATGATTTGAACAATCGTAGTGTAGTCGATTATTCAGAAATCACAAAAGATTATTTTACTGTTAAAGAATATGAAGGCAAGGTTGCGGTCTACAAAAACGATGAAACAAAGCCGTATATCGTATATGATTCCTATATTTCACTTTTACCTGAACAAGATGCAAAGTTGCTTAAAAAAGGTATTGTAACCGACGATAAAAATTATCTGCAAAGTGTTATTGAAGATTATACAAGTTAAAATACCTTGATTTCTGCTGTTTTGTTGTCACCTGAAATTGTAATTTCCACAATTCCCCTGTCACGGATAAATACATCTGTATTTTCACCATTCACAGTTACATTGTAATTATCCTTTTTATCTGTCATTACAACAATTACTGAATATTTTTCATTATTACCGTAATACCTAATATTACCGTTAAATTCAGTTGCATCATCGTTGAAATTACTATTCATAACCATAATGTCAAGACCTGTTGAAAATGTCTTTGGCTTATAATAAGCATTAGTCCAAATATTAACAGGAGTTGAAAGTCCGCCAAAGTTGTGGAACCATCCGCCACGACCTGAAGTAATATTGAACATTTCAAATGTATAGTATGAATATTCAACCTCACGTTTCCATGATTTGAGTGCAGTTTCGGCAATACGGAATGCAAAATCAGTTTCACCAAGGTCAAGCATAGTCTTCCAGACAAACCACTGATGTGAAAGCCATACATTACCATTCCAATAACCATTTGTAATGTAATATGAAGCAGTTTTATCAACAGCACTTATACCAACAGGACTGAACATTTCATCGTCACTCTTAAGGTGAGCGAGGATTCTGTCACGCTGGCTATCTGTTACGACACCTGCAACAATCGGATAAATACCATCCATTGTTTTATTAAGGTTTTCACCTTCGGCATTTCTGTATTTTTCTTTCGGATTACCGTTTTCATCGTGAATAACATAGGAGAAATATCCGCAATCCTCATCCCATGAATATTTTTGAAGTGCAGTTGAAATTCTTTCGATATCCTTAAGATATGTTGCCTTATCATCTTCTTTACCGAGCATATCAGCAGCCATATAGAGAATTTTGGCACAACGGATAACCTGTGATGAAGAAATTACAGGAGTCATCCATTTTTGCTTGTTTTCAGCATACATTGCCTTCTGTGGTGGCAAGTCATCCATACCACTACAGTTATAAAAATAGTCAAAAGTAGTTGTTAAGCCACTGTTAAACTTTGTGGTTGTTGAGCCATTGATTTTACCTGCAAGAAAATCGTAGAACATTTTCACTCTGTCATAATATTTAAGAAGTTCTGTTTTATCCTCTGCACGTTTAAGCATTTCAAGGTACTGATAAATATGTACAGGCACGGGAGAGCCATGAAGCAAAAATGCCCACTGGTCGTTATCGCTGAGATATGTTTCAAGAATGTAATCGGCAATATGCGGAGCAAACTCGAGCATATCAAGACCTATAAAGCCTGAATCCCATGTGTAGAACGAATCCCAACGCTTACCCGGAGTATGATGAACAATATATTCACCGTTTCGATAAAGCGGATATACAGTATTCTGGAAAACTGTTGCACGAAGAATTCTGTTAGAGAATTCGTAGGTTTTACCCGCTTCGTTCAAATCGAATTTTTCAAGTGAATTATATGCATTTTCATAGATTTTTTCGTATTCTTCTGTTGTCTTATACTCTGTTTCACCGAAGGACAAAACTGCATACTCAATATGTTCCGTATGAGGTTGTACATAAAGAGTGTAAACAACTGTATTGTGATAAAAGCCTTCATCACTATGCTTTTCAGAGAACGAGCCTGAAAATGTTTCGAGCATATTCTGGAAGCTCTCGTCAGGCTGTGAAATTCTTGCTGTCGGACTGTCCTCGAGACAACCCGTATTAAAATCACGGAAACGAGTAACATCATTGAATGTTCTTACATAAAAATAACCGTCTACACCGTCATATTTATAGCTTGCAAGCTTACCAATCTCACAAGTCTTTGTTTCTATTTCAGGATAGAAATTGTGTGTCTTTGAATCAACTGAAACATCTTCACCCTTTTCTGTTACACAAAGGAAGTCAAATTCAATTCCTCCTGTACCGCAGGAAATGAGCTCAACCGAAGAACCGCTGAACGGAACTGTTAAAATATTAAAATCAGTTGCACTTGTAAATGTTACTTTCTCACCGTTGAGTGTCCATTCACTGTTTTTGTCATCTGTTGTGCGGTAACGGATATTGAGTACAGGCTCTTTAAATTCAGAAACACCATTTATTTCATAAGTGATTCTATCCCCTGCCTCTTCACCTAATTTTGAGTATTTAGGCAAAATATAACGGTTATTATCACGGTCACCGAGACCCTTATGATATGTGAATCCGTCATCAAAGAACTCGCCCTTTTTCATAGCATCAATAACCTGCTTATCCCAAGGACGAACAGTATTATAATCATATGATTTATAATCGACTGCTTTTACGAAAATATTCTTTTCAGGTAAAACAGGAGTTGTTGCATACACATTAGGATATTCAATTGCAGAAAAAAGATTAAGAAGACAAATTTGTGTAATATCTGTGTTATTCACAAACTTTGTACGGACAAGAACACTATCACTGTCAAGCTTTGTAAAGGATACATCAGCATAGACCTTGTCTTTCCATTCAAGGTCATAACGGTATGAATAAAATGAATAATCAGATTTTGCTTCCCAAGGATGAACACCAACAGGAACTGTCACATTGGGCACACGGCTATCGGCATTTTCAACTGCAGGACTTACAACACAGTCAAAACGGACACCGCCCTCTGTATCATGGTCAACAATTCGTGAAATACCGCTGTATTTCTTTGAATACGGACCCCAGCTTCCCAAATGCTTATACATCTTATCTAATACTTTGCTCATAATGAATACCTCACGTAAAAATATGGTAGATATTATAGCAAATATTGTGATGATTTTCAATAATTAATACAATGAAATACATAGATTAATCGAAGTTTGTCGGTAAGTTATAGTGGTGGCGACACCATCTTGTCTTCCCGACAAATTATAATTTATTTTCAGGATACAATATTAATAAATTTTAGCAAGATACTTGCATATTTTTAAAATACATTGTATAATGTTTCTAAATAAGTTCCGTTAAATGAATATTTATTTACTCGGAATGAAAAAATAGGAGGATATTTTATGAAAAAAAGATTAGTAGTAGTTCTCGCATTAGTTCTTGTTTTCACATCTGTTTTCTTTGCAGGTTGTGGCAACAAAGCTCCTGAAGAAACTCCGGCAGGTGACATTTCTTCAATCAAACTCAATGTAGGTACCGGTGGTACAACAGGTACATACTATGGTTTCTGTAATGTTATCTCAACAGTTCTCAAAGAAAAAACAGGTGCTCAGCTCACAATTCAGTCATCAGGTGCATCAAAGGCTAACATCCTCGACATCGCTGACGGTGTTGTTGATATGGCTATCGTACAGAACGACGTTATGGACTATGCTTACAACGGAACATCTCTCTTTGAAGCAGATGGCAAAATTGAAGGTTTCTTAACCCTTGGTGCAGTTTATGCAGAAGTTTGTCAGATAGTTGCTCGTGCTGATTCAGGCATTACTTCAATTGCTGACCTTAAGGGCAAGAAGGTTTCTGTTGGTGACAGTGGTTCAGGTGTTGAATTCAATGCTCAGCAGATTCTCGGTGCTTACGACATTACATTCGAAGACATCGACAAGCAGAACCTTAGCTTCCAGGCTTCATCTGAAGCTCTTAAAGATGGTAAGATTGATGCTTTCTTCTGTACAGCAGGTGCACCTACGGTAGCTATCACTGACCTTGCAACAACAACCGATATCGTTATCGTTGAAATTGATGATGAACACCTTGCCGGTCTTCAGAGTAAATACGGCTTCTATGCTGAGTATAAGATCCCTGCAGGCACATACAAGGGTGTTGATGCAGATGCAACAACGGTTGCGGTAAAGGCTACATTTAACGTAAGCAACGATCTTTCGGAACAGGTAGGTTATGAACTAACAAAGGCTATCTACGAGAATAAGGA
>JAZNTF010000168.1:0-6178 GCA_045591625.1 Candidatus Fimenecus sp. | reverse complement strand
TTTTTCGTCAATGCTCATTGCATTTACCTTTTTATTTCGTCGTTAGTCACAATTTTATTAAGTATTTTTTGTGCATAATTCCTCATTCGTCTTGCAGCCGAAATATTCCGAAACTTTTTTGTGCAATTTTTACATATTTTTTCAACAAAAACAGCTTTTCTTATTGATTTTTCTCCAATTAGGGTGTAAAATATTGTTATATATTGAGACAATTATACGCATTTTTGACCTATGTTTTGGAGGGGTATTACTTTGAGCGGAGATTTACATTGTCACACCAGGTTGTCTGACGGTACTTTAGGTATTGAAGACCTTATTAATTTTGCTAAGAAAAAAGGACTTGAAACCATTGCGATTACTGACCACGATTGCCTTGCAGGTACAGTCAGAGGTAAGATTATCGGTGCACGTCACGGTATTCAGGTTATTCCCGGCGTTGAGTTCTCTGCGACGGACGAAAAGAACGATAAGAATATTCATATTCTTTGTTATTTACCTGATTCACCTGATATGTTGGAAGGTTTGTGCAAAAGAAATTCATTGGCAAGAAAAAAAGCAGGTCATTTTATGATGCTTCATACTGCTAAGCGTTTCCCGGTTTCAACTGACTTCATTACCAAATGTGCAACAGGCTCTACAAATCTCTACAAAAAGCATATTATGCAGGCTCTTATTGAATGCGGATATGCCGACTCCTTCAACGGTGAACTCTATAACACTCTTTTCACTAAAGAAAGTACAGAAAACATCCTTGTTGTTCCGAAATACGAAAACGTTAAGGATGTTATCGAAAATATTCATGTTGCTGGTGGTATTGCAATTCTTGCACACCCATTTGCCAGTGATTGTTTTAATGAACTTGAGGAATACATTGAATACGGTATTGACGGTGTTGAGGTTTTCCATCCAAGTGCTGATGAAGAGCAACAGGCTCAGCTTAAAAAATTCGCACAGAAGCACAAGTTGCTTATGACCGGCGGAAGTGATTTCCACGGATTATACAATACATATAAGGTTTCATTGGGTGATTATTCTACTCCTGATGACTGTTTACATGCTTTGCTCACATACAAATCAAAGCAGAAAAGATTACAAAAAAAATTAGCGCAACTTCAAAGTGCTGATGAATAAACTAATAATATACTACACAAATTACTAATAAGGAGGTTTTTATATGCTTTTCGATGATAGTGATGTAAAAATCTTTGCAGACAAAGACGACAACAAAGAGGTAGTCAATGAGGTTTCTGTTATTGCAGAAATGACAAAACACAGAAGCAACGGAAACATTTTGAAGGCAAAACAGTTAGGTAAGCACTTAGCTGAAATATTTGTTGATGAACCAAGTCTTCTTTCACAACTTGAAGGAGAGGTTGGCAAAATTCAGTGTAATGATGACAACATGTACCAGATAAAGGTGTTGTTGATTTTCACCGCTGAATATTGCATTAATCACCTCCTCCCTGCTACACTTTTATCAAATACTGCAGTTAATTCATTGTATGATACTGTTATTAAAAAGGCTTTTGAGTTTTATGACAAACTTGACGATGCTGCCGAATACAGCTTCTATTATCTTGCTGTAAGAAAAGGCGTAAAGATTTCTGACAACATCGGAATTTCTTTTGCTATGCTTTGCGGTGAAGATAAAAACGAGTATTATACAAATCTCGGTAAACGACTTTTTGAAGTTGCAGAGCACGAAATTCAGAAAATCATAGATGGTTATGATTTTGTAAAATAAAAACATAAAAACAGGCATTGTGTTTGTGCGGAGTGTTCGTAAGGACACTCCGCAGTTTTATTCGCCTTGCGACGAGTTTTATTGCTTCGCAGTTTCATTGTGCTTCGCACAGTGTTATTCGCTTCGCGAGTTTTTCGGTAAATAAAATAACACTGAAACCGTAAGGCTTCAATATCACTTTTGATTTATCAAAAATATCACTGCAAATTTTAATTTGCAATATCACTCATACATGACAAAAAGAGAGGTAACACGGATTTTGTCCGCATTACCTCTTTTGTTATTTATGGAATTGTTATGACTTATCTGTCACGTTTTTCTTCAATTATAAGCTTTTGCTTTTCCAGTTCTTCTTCCTTCTTCTTTCTGTCAGAACGGTTTTTAAGAACAAGAATCAACACTGTTACTAAAATCAACACCGCTGCAGCAACACTTACACCAATCACTGTCAGAAGATATCTGTCATGATTTTTTATTCTCTCAATGAAGCTTGCCTCATTAGTTGTTGGTTCTTCCGTAGTTGTTTCCTCTGTAGTAGTTTCAACAATAACAAGACCTACTTCTGTTGTTTCCTCTGTTGAGTTTTCGTCAATTGTTGTACTTTCGTCCTTTTTCTCTTCAATAGTAAACTTATACACAACAGTCCATGATTTTGTCTTTGCTGTAATATTAACTGTACCGGGAGCAATAGCCTTTACCGTACCGTTTGATGATACTGTTGCTATCTTATTATTAGAAGAAGTCCATGTTGTTGTTAAATTATCAGTAGCGTCTGCAGGAACTTTCAAAACAGATAATCTGATGCTATCCCCTACTGCTGCCTTTCTCGTTGTACTGCCATAAGCCTTGATTCCGGTCTGTGCGACATTTACATTAACAGTACATGTTGCTGTCTTACCGTCAGCCTTCGCAGTAATTGTTGCTTTACCGCCACCAACTGCAGTAACCTTACCGTTACTATCCACTTTAGCAACCTTTGTATTTGAGCTTGTAAACTTAACAGTTTTATTAGTTGCATTGGTTGGTGTTACAGTAGCAATCAGAGTTGTTGATTCGCCTTTTTTAAGTGTAACATTTGTTTTATTCAGCTTAACACTTGTTACAGGCACTCCTGAAGGACGTGTAGTAGGCTGAGTAGTAGGTTGTGTGGTTGGTTGTGTAGTCGGCTGAGTCACAGGAGCTGTAATAGTAACTCTTCCGCCTGAAGCAGACGCAGAATGAGTTGTACCATCACTATCAATATTCTCCGAAGTCGAAAGAGTCAGGTTGGCAGTACCTACTTGCTTAAGCTTAAATGTAACAGTAAAAACTGTACCGCTTTTAGCACCATACATACCTGAAAAATTAACGGATGAACCAGTATGATGCAAGCTACCCGAAGAAATAACGCCACCCTTACTGCTACTTACATATTGCAACAAGGATGTATTATATCCAAGGCTTACATTTGCACCCCAAAGCTGAACACTTGAAGAAACAGTTACGCTGACAGTCACTGTATCACCGGGATTACCACTTCTGCTTGTAACTGAATAATTAACATCTGCAGCATTTACAGGCATTACAAAGCTTGAAAGCAACACCACAAATGAAATTACGATTGCCAACAATCCTGATATTCGTTTCATATTATCACCCCTAAGTCGGCAAATATATACGATATAATACTACATTTGACGAAAAAAGTCAAATAATACGCATAGGAAATATAAGCAAATGCAAGGATTATTTACCGATTTGTCAAAAAAAATAACAAGACAGGATTAACTGCCTTGTTATCAACATTATAAATTAAGTAAAGATGATGCTATTGCGAAATAGATGAGAAGTGTTATTGCGTCAACAATTGTTGAAATAAACGGACTTGACATTACCGCCGGGTCAAAGCCGATTTTCTTTGCAATAACCGGAAGCACCGAACCCACAACTTTTGCAAAAATAACGGCTGCAATCATTGTGATACTTACAACAAGTGCTATCTTCCAACCCACATCGTCAAAAATCATCAATTTAGCAAAGTTTACTATTGCCAAAGCAATACCACAAACAAGCGCTATTAAAAATTCCTTCAAAATCACTTTGAATGTGTCCTTGAACTCAATTTCACCAAGTGAAATACCACGAATAATGGTTGAAGATGACTGATTACCACAGTTACCGCAAGTACCCGTAAGCATCGGAATAAAAGCTGTAAGTGCAACACAGGCAGTCAATGTTCCCTCAAATCGTGTAATAATCTTTTCGGTAAATGTTGCAGAAACCATCAAAAGCATAAGCCAAGGGATACGCTTTTTGAAATTCTCAAAAACACCCATTTTAAGATATGGTTTATCCGTAGGCGTAATACCTGCCATCAATTCCATATCCTCTGTAACCTCTTCCTGCATAACGTCAATAGCGTCATCGACAGTGATAATACCAACAAGTCGGTTTTCCTTGTCAACAACAGGAAGTGCCAGAAGGTCATATTTATCGAAAAGGTCAGCAACTACCTCTTTGTCTTCCCAGGTATTTACAGAAATAATGTTGTCTTCCATTATTTCACGGATTGTAGCATTTTCATCAGCAAGAAGCAATTCTTTTACTGTTACAACGCCCTTAAGCTTTCGTTTGCTATCGGTTACATAACAAGTATAAATTGTTTCTTTATCAACACCGGTACGACGAATTCTTGTAAAAGCATCGGCAACAGTCATTGAACGTTTCAAGTCAACATACTCGATTGTCATAATGCTTCCTGCAGAGTCCTCAGGATATTTTAAGATTTCGTTGATACTTTTTCTTGTATCCGGGTCAGTGTGCTTTAAAATACGCTTTACAAGGCTTGATGGCATCTCCTCAATAAGGTCAACGGCATCATCCACATATAGTTCATCAAGAACCTCCCGAAGCTCCGAGTCAGAAAAAGCACGAATCAACTGTTCCTGATATTCAGGTTCCATATTAACAAAAACTTCAGCTGCAAGCTCTTTATTAAGCAAACGATAAATAAGGGTTAATTCCCTTTCTTCAAGCTCCATGAAAATTTCGGCAATATCCTGCTCATTCATTCCGTCAAGAAGCTCTTTCAACGGCTTCCAGCTTTTATTTTCAAGAAGCTCTTTTATAATTTCCAAAGTTTCCATTTTTCACATCTCCTTTTCTTAAAAATATTAGGTATGTGAAACACGGCGAGTATTTTTACAAATTGTGGCACAATACCACAAAAATACTCGGAGGTTTCGCCAATGTACTTCGGTACGTGTCCACAACTTTCACTCCTTTGTTAAAAAAATAGACCACATTAAAGCAAGAACGCAAAAATGAGGTCAAAAACACCATACATTCCGTTCAAGCTTTAGCTTCGCAGGGCGATGAAATTACATTAAATCATACCTTGTTTTTTCGATATGACCTGCTGACCTGCTAACAGTGTCTCCACCGTTTCGCGGCAGTAATCCGTATCCCTGTGGTAGCCTTACCTACCGAATATGTAATTACATATTAAATTATGTGTATATTATCAACTTTAATATCAATTTTGTCAATACGATTTTTAAATTTTCATTTATTTTTATGGTTATTATATACATTTTTTTGCTTTTGATTTAGTATAAATTAACAAAAAACTGTTTTTTCTGTTCATTTTTTATTAAAATTTTGTTTTTATCATTGAACAAACCGTTATACTATGATATAATTTCATAGTGTAAAATTATGTACAAGGAGTGCAAAAAATGAATTTAGCTCAAACAGTTAAAAACGGTGTTGACATGGTCAAAACCCATTGGAAAACACCACCAAAAGGTCGCTACATGAATTTCAGAGAAATTGCGGCATATTCAGGCGGTGGTATCGGTGCTTACATGATTATCACTTTAGGTAATGCATGTCTTTTATCTATGGGTAATACACTTATCTCCTCCACACTTGGTGTTGGTGCGACAGATATGTACTTACTCTATGTTATCGCTATTCTCATCAATATTCCTTTCACAGGACTTCGTGCGACAATTATCGATAACACAAGAAACAAAGCAGGTAAATATCGTCCGTACATTGTAAGAATGGCTATTCCTTCTGCTATTATTTGTAATATTTTTGTATGGTTCCCTTATGATAAGTTGAGTCTTATCGTTGGTGAAGGCATGATATTCGGCAGAGAAAAGGATTATGTAGCTAAATGTGCTTTAATCCTTATTTTGAATATCGCATTGAACTTTATCTATTATTTCTTCTATGATGGATATGAAAATCTTATTCACGTTCTTTCTCCTAACACACAGGAAAGAGCTGACGTAGCATCAATCAAGAGCGTTGTTTATTCTTTCGCTCCTACAATCGTTAATCTTTTCACACCAATTATTGCTCGTAACCTTTTCCACACAAACACAACAGATATCCGTGTTTACAGATTTCTCTATCCTATCCTTGCTGTTTTAGGTATTCTTCTTT
>JAZNTF010000167.1:0-12759 GCA_045591625.1 Candidatus Fimenecus sp. | reverse complement strand
GTTCGGAATGGGAACGGGTGGACCCTCAACGCCATCAACACCGACTACAGAGAACTTGATATCCTCTGAAACAGTGGTTGTATTATAACACAATGAAAATAAAAGTCAACCCTTTTTTATCAAAAAATTTAATATTTTTTTCGTTTTTATTCAAAAATGTGAAATTGTTTAAAAAAATGAATTTATTTTCAAAAAAGATGTTGATTATTTACAAAAAATATTGCATAATGTATAAGTGGTATTTTGGAATTGAAAATCTTTTTTATTTGGAGAGATAGAGATGGAAAAGAAATATGCTATTGCTTATGATATAGGCACAACAGGTGTTAAAACCTGTATTTTTGAATTAGCGGAAAATTTAAAATTAGTTGCGGCTGCATCTGAAGGCTACAAGCTTTATGTTTTTCCTGATGGTGGCGCAGAGCAGGACCCAAATGAATGGTGGTCTGCATTATGTAGCACTACTAAAAAAGTTCTTGAAAAAAGTGGTCTCAGTACAGAAAACATAGTTGGTATTTCTTTCTGCTCTCAGATGCAGGGTGTAGTTCTTGTGGATAAAGATGCTCTTCCTGTGAGAAGGGCAATGAGTTATATGGACCAGAGAGCACGTGAAGAATTAAAAGAGGGTATTGCACACGGATTTAAAATTGCAGGTGCTAATGTACCGAAACTTTTAGTTTCGCTTAAAATTACAGGTGCGGTTGCGGCATCTGTAAAAGACCCTGTATGGAAATATAAATGGGTAGAGAAAAACGAACCCGAAAATTTCAAGAGAGTACATAAGTGGCTTGATGTTAAGGAATATCTTATCTGTCGTATGACAGGTGAATTTGTAATGACAAAGGACTCTGCTTTCGGTGCATTGATTTATGATATAAAGAAAAAATGTTGGAGCCCTACAATCTGCAAGTTGCTTGGTGTTGATATGAAACATCTTGCAAAAATTGTTGACTGTACAGAGAAAATCGGTATTCTTCGCGCAAAACAGGCTGAAGAATTAGGTCTTGTATCAGGAATTTCTGTTTTCGGTGGTGGCGGTGACGCTACACTTATCGGCGTTGGTGCAGGTGCAACAGGATTTGGTGATACTCATGTTTATCAGGGTACATCAGGTTGGGTTTCAACAGTTGTTGATAAGAGTATTGTTGACGCAAATGCTATGATTGCAGCTGTTGTTGGTGCTGCTGACGGTATTTACAACTACTTTGCAGAGCTTGAAACAGCAGGTAAGTGTGTTGAATGGGTTAAGGACCATCTGGCGCTTGATGAAATTGACATCTATCTTGATAAGCAACACGACCTTAAGCATAAGAATGCTGATATGGAGGTTGTTTATACAAACCTTTATGATTATATGATGGCTGTTGTGGATTCAATCCCTGCAGGTAGTGGCGGAGTTATTTTTACACCTTGGCTTCACGGTAACCGTTGTCCGTTTGAAGACCCTAATTCAAGAGGAATGTTCTTTAACATCAGTCTTGATACCGGAAAAACAGAATTAATCCGTGCTGTTGTTGAAGGTGTTTGTTTCCACCTCCGTTGGTTTATTGAAACACAGGATAAGAAGGTTAAGACATCAAATACAATCCGTTTCGTAGGTGGCGGTGCTCTCTCAAAGGTTACAAGTCAGATTCTTGCTGACTGTACAGGACGAGTTGTTGAAACTGTTGCAAGTCCACAGAATGTTGGTGCTGTTGGTGCTGCGGTACTTATTGCAGTTAATGCCGGTATCATTTCAAGTGTTCAGGATGCAAAAGAGCTTATTCCTGCTGTGAATACATATATTCCTAATAAGGAAAACAAGGCAATTTATGACAAGAACTTTGAGGTGTTTAAGAAACTTTACACTTCAAATAAAGACAATTTTACAGCACTTAACAAAAATTAAACAAGAATTTCAGGAGCAGAGAGGTCTCCTCCTGTTTTTTCTTATTGCAATATAACGAGAAAGATTGTATAATGATATGGTATAGATTTTTGGAGGTGTTATTTTTGGCAAATAAAAATGACCTTTTTGATACATACAAAAGTATAGATGAGAATAGAAATAATAGTGCTTTTTCTGAAAACGATGAAAATGCGATTAGATTCAGTGCGGACTTATTTGGTAAAAAGGAAACACCAAAAGAGTCTCCAAAGGAAGAAAAAGGCGTTGAATCCGATGTAACAAAAGAGAATGTTGTTAAGGAAGAAAGTAAGCTTCTGAAAGAGGAAAAAGTTGAAGCACCTGAACCTGTAAAAGAAAAAAAGGTTGAAGAACCTGAACCTGTGAAAGAGAAAAAGGTTGAAGAACCTGAACCTGTAAAAGAGGAAAAGGCTGAAGAGCCTAAGCCTGTGAAGGAGAAAAAGGTAAAAGAGCCTAAGCCTGAAAAGCAGAAAAAAGTAAAAACTACAAAAACAGAAAAACAAAATGCTGAATTTGAAGAGCAATTAACAAAAAAAGACCATATTACATTTGTACTTGTTTTATTTACTCTTGTATTGGCAATTGCATTTGTGGTTATTAAATTCTTGCCTGTGTTTAATCAGGAAAACAATGCGGAGGAAACAACCACAGAGATGGCGGACATTGCACAGATTCGTATCGATAAAGAAAATGTGATGTTCCAATATGTCCAGTCAGACCTGAAGAATGTTTTCTATTCCTGGTCACCACAATATGTTTTACAATATTATCAGTACAGTGAAAATAAAATAAAGCCGGTTCAACCTACAGGAAAAGTTACAGCCAAAGTAAAGATGGGCGATGAAGAATTGTCTGTAAATATGGACTATGTTCAGGTTGAAGAAGGCGTTTTTGGAATAGCTTATTACAATGTAGACACTAACCTTATGTATAAAAAAGTTGTGTTTAAGTTGACAAATCTTCCGAAAGGTTTTGAGCAAGAGGGAAAAGCACTTCTTCTTGCAACAACGGATACAAATGCTATGTCGGGCGAAAATAACAAATGGACCGATAGTTTTGTTGTGGATATTGAAACAGGGAAAACCACAAGATTCCTCAGCAACACAGAAACTGATTTGGAAAAAATTTCAGGTTTTAGTGTGATTACTGATGAAGCATATATGACAACTGATGGAAAGTTGCCTTTCTTCTCGACAAGAAAACATGAGGCAATCAGCGGTAAGAGAGACCTTTATATAAAGGAAGGTGGAAAGGAAAGTGCTTTTGCACAGGATGTTTACGGGGATTATGCGATTGTTGACGGCTCATCAGTAATATATATGAGAGCAACAGAAACCGGTTTTAATGTTGTAAAGAAAGATGGAGAAGAAGAAATTTCTGTTTTTTCCTTCAAGGGTGATTTCAGTCTGAATTACCTTTATTTCAATGAATATTTGTTAGATAAGAGAACGGGCAAATTATACAATGTTAAAACAGGTGAAGAAAACCAAGTCAAAGGATACAAAATGCTGAATCCGGAATCAATTGCTGTAAGTTCTGATGGAAAATACCTTGTTGTTTTAGGTACAGCAAAGAATGTGGTGGATTATCAATTATATATTTTCAATCTTGAGACAGGTAAATGCACAAAATATCAGGATGTAAATTTCTCAAAGCATACAAATATTGCTTTTGTTACTGATACAGTTGTAATGTACACTGCAGTTTCTCCTGAAAAGGGATATGAAAATATTATGTTTGATATTGCGAAAATGAAAAAATAAAAGCAGAAGCAGGGTTAAACGCCCTGCTTTTCGTATATTTTTGTATGTTTTTGACTTATAAGTGTCGAAATTAGATTAAGTATTTGTTTAAAATGTAAAAAAATGAAAAAAATGAAAAAAACACTTGCATTTTTACTTGTGTTCTGTTAGAATATCTCTTGCGTTCACGAGATAAAGTGTTTCGTGAGTCGGTGTTGATTGCGATGAGGGTCCACCTGTTCCCATCCCGAACACAGTAGTTAAGCTCATTCGCGCCGAAGATACTTGGCTGGAAGCGGCCCGGAAAAATAGGTAATGCCGACATAATGAAAAGCGTCTGTCCAATAGGATGGGCGCTTTCTTTTTTTAAATTAATATGATTTTTCGTTTGCAGGTATTGTATAACACCTGCTTTTTTGTTATAATAAAATAGATTATAAATGATTTGAACACATTATTATAGATTAATTATTCGGGAGATGTTGAAATGTTATTTGCACAAGATATCGGTATCGATTTAGGCACTGCTAATACAATCGTGTATCTTAAGGGTAAAGGAATTGTCCTTCGTGAGCCTTCGGTAGTTGCAGTTAATGAAAAAGCAAATCCGCCAACAGTTGTTGCGGTTGGTGATGAGGCTAAGGATATGATTGGCAGAACTCCTGGTTCAATCACTGCGGTTAAACCTTTAAAAGACGGTGTTATTATAAATTCTGAAATCACATCTGATATGCTGAAGGCGTTTATTAATAAAGTAATTAATCGTACTCCTTTTGTAAGAGCAAGAGTGCTTATTTGTGTTCCTGCAGGCATCACAGAGGTTGAAAGAAAAGCGGTTCATGATGCAGCACGAGATGCGGGAGCTAAGTATGCTTCACTCATACATAAGCCTTTAGCAGCGGCAATTGGTGTAGGACTTCCCGTAACTGAGGCAGTGGGAAGTATGATTGTTGACATTGGTGGCGGCACAACAGAGGTAGCGGTTATTTCATATCGCGATATAGTTACTGCAAAGTCTTGCCGTGTTGCAGGTGACGATTTTGATGAAGCAATTATTGAATATATAAGAAAGAAGCATAATGTTCTCATTGGTGAAAGAACGGCGGAAGAGCTTAAAATAAAAATCGGCTCAGCTATGAGCTATGATGGTGAAGGCGCTATGGATGTCAGAGGCAGAAATCTTGTTGACGGACTTCCAAAAAATATTGAGGTTACATCAGAGGACGTAAGAGAAGCACTTGCAGAGCCTGTTTCACAGATTGTTGATGCTATTCGTTCAACACTTGAAAAAACACCACCTGAATTGTTATCTGATATTGTTGATAACGGAATTATGCTTACAGGTGGCGGTGCACTGCTTCGTGAAATTGACAAGCTTATTGAAGAGCAAACAAAAATCCCTGTTCACATTGCTCCGTATCCAATGGACTGTGTTGCAACAGGAATGGGTATGTGCCTTGAAAAAGGCAATGTCTGATTTATCGGAGAGATATAAATGGATAATTTTTTTAAAAGTACAACGTTTAAAATTTTGATAACTATTGCTGTAATTTTGTTGAGCGCAAGTATAGTGGCTACTGTTTTGCCCGGTTCAACATCACCAATTACAAAGGTTGTCGGAATCATAACTACACCTTTACAGGATGCGGCTTCATATTTGTCCTCTAAATTTGATAACGCTACAGGTGGATTTATTTCATCAAAGACATATCAGGACAGAGTTGCAGAGCTTGAACAACAGGTGGCAGAGTATCAGAGTCAGTTAGTTGATTACGAAAAGACAAAAAAGAGATTGGAATCTTATGAAGCATTTCTCGATGTTCGTGAAATGCATCCTGACTATAGCTGGACATACGCAACGGTTATCGGTCGAGATAGTGCTGATGTGTTTGGTTCATTTACCCTTGACCGTGGGTCAGCGGATAAAGTTGAGGTTAATGATGCAGTAATCTCCGGTGAATATCTTATCGGAGTTGTGACAGAGGTTAATGCAACCTCCTGTGTCGTAAGGTCTGTATTTGACCCTTCTGTGAATGTAGCAGCTTACGAAATCAGAACAGGTGAATTAGGCTATGTTTCAGCAAATCATAAATTATCTGCTAAGGAAACCTGCAAACTGACAGGACTTGATACTAAAACAGCTGTTTCTGAAGGTGGAATTGTCTGTACTTCCGGTACAGGCGGTATTTTCCCAAAGGATTTGATAATCGGGACAGTAACTTCTGTTGAGCAGAGTGAAACTGACCTTTCATCATACGCTGTTGTCAAACCTGCAGTAAATGCAAATCAGATTCATGACTGTTTTATCATTACTTCATATGAGGGAAATTAAAGGCTTATGACTGTTCAGACAAAAATAAAAACAAAGCGATACATAGTGTACGCTTTAATAATTTTTCTGGCACATATTTTGCAGAATGTTGTTCCCGTTTTTCCCGAACTGTTATCAGTGAGACCTCTTCTTCTGGTTTCTGTTGCAGTTTGTATTTCAATGTTTGAGGGAGAAATTGTTGGTGCAGCGGCAGGTGTTATAGCGGGAGTGCTGTGGGATACCGTTACAGTTACTGCGGACGGTTATAATGCATTGTTTTTGATGGTTGCTTGTGCTGTATGCGGTGTGTTGCTACGAATTTATATGCGTAATAATATTGTTACATACCTTATTATGAATTCGGCAATTACTTTTGTGTATCTTATTACTTATGTTTTGTTCTTTATTTCTGCAAGGGGAATTGATAGTGTAGGGTTAATATTTTTAACAAGCTATCTGCCTATGGGAATATATTCACTAGTGTTGACCCCGATGTGGTATATTTTCATCAGAAGTGTTAACAGAAAATTCTCGTTTGATTATACAGAATATTAATTAAATTTTTGAAAGGAAGGCGATAATGTGAAAAGCACATACAAATTTAAAACTCGTGCAACAGCATTTGTTGTTGCTGTTATCTTTATTATTTCCATATTTATCGCTGACCTTCTTCGAATTCAGATTATTGATGCCGATGAGTATTCCACAAAGAATATTTATTATTCTACAGCAAACACTCAAATAAAAGCTCTTCGCGGAGAAATTCTCGACACAAACGGCAAGGCTCTTGTTTATAGTTCTCAAACAAATTCTATTTTTATTGATGCTTCATTCTTTCCTAAAGGAACTGAAAAGAAGCAAAGAAATAAAATTATGCGTTCTCTTCTCAGATTGTTGAAGAGAAATGAGGTGGAATATAACTATTCCGATTTTATTACAATTGAAAACGGTGAAATAAAATATACCGAAGGAATTGCAGGGGTTAAAGGCTTTCTTTTTGCAAAAGATTATCTTAACCTTAATGAGTACGCAACAGCACAAAACTGCTTTGATGCCTTGTGTGAATATTATGAGTTGGGTGAGTTGTCAACTGAGGATGCAATAATGTTGTCATCAGTTTATGTTGCAATGACAAAGGCTGATTTTTCAAAAAATAATCCATTTACTCTTGCAGAAGATGTTTCCGCTGAATTGGTATCCTTTATAAAAGAACAGAGCAGATATTATAAAGGGATTGAAGTGAGAGTAGATACTGACCGAGCTTATTATGATGGCGGAATAGCACCTCACATTGTAGGATATTATGATTACATTAATGCAGAGGAATATGCTGCTAAGAACGAAGAATACAAAGAAGCAACCGGTGTTGAGACTCTTACTGAAAAAGAACGTGAAACCTTAAAGCTTCGTGCATACGGAATGACTGATAAAATCGGTAAATTCGGTATTGAAAGTGCAATGGAAGACGAGTTAAGGGGTACAAACGGAATTCTTGCTACAATAACAAATTCCGATGGCACAAAGACGACTAAAGTAACAACTGCTCCTGTGAACGGTAATAATGTTATTTTAACTATAGATGGTGATTTCCAGAAACAGGTACAGGAAATTCTTTCAACAAAGATTGACACAACAAAAGAGGAAGGAACAATTGATACAGCAGGATGTATTGTTGTTATGGATGTTCATGATTTCTCAGTTCTTGCTTGTGCTTCATATCCTACATACAATCTTGAAACCTATAATGAAAACATAGTAGAACTCAATCAGGATAAGACTGCTCCTTTATGGAACAGAGCATTGAGAAGTACATATGCTCCGGGCTCTACGGTTAAGCCTGCGGTTGGTTTGGCAGGGCTTGAAGAGAATATTATTAAAGCAGATGATGATATATTCTGTTCACTTGTTTATAATTATTTTGATGATTTACCTCTTAATTGTATGGGTGTAGGTAATCACGGAAATACTAATATGGACCTTACAAGAGCATTGACTTATTCTTGTAACACATATTTCTATGAGGTCGGCAGACAACTTGGCATAGAAAAGCTGAATGAATATTTTACTATGTTTGGTTTAGGACAAAAAACAGGCGTTGAGCTTACTGAAGCAACGGGTCAGGCAGCAAGTAAAGAAGCTCGTGAGGCTGCAGGTGGCATCTGGTATCCCGGTAATACTGTTCAGGCTGCTATCGGTCAGTCAGATAACTTGTTTACACCGATTCAGTTGTGTTCGTATGTTTCAACACTTGCAAACGGTGGCACAAGATATAAAGCGCATTTTGTAAAGAGCGTAACATCTTATGATTTTTCTGAAACTATTTATGAGGCAGAGCCGATTGTCCTAAATGAAGTTCAGGCATCAGAAGAAAACTTTGAGTCAGTGAGAACAGGTATGATTGCCATGGCAAGTAATCTTGATGCATTCAGAGGAATGGATTACAGAGTGGCAGCAAAGACAGGTACGGCTCAGGCAAAGAAAAAAGTCGGAGACGCTATTGTGTCATACACAAATGGTTTTATGATTTCTTATGCTCCTGCAGATAATCCGCAGATTGCAGTTGTTATTGCTATTGAAAATGTGGATTCAGGTGGTCTCGGAAACTATGTCCGTGAAGTTTATGACGCTTACTTTAACAGAAATTCAGAATTCACACCATCACAACAGGGGAATACGATTCTTAACTGATAATTTTTAATCTTATAAAACCAGAGAAAAAATACTTGATTTTTAAAAACTCTTGTGGTATACTATCAAGGCTATCTCTGTGCACTCGGGTGATTGAACAAGCCTAAATGGCGTTCACCTACTTTCATCTGGGGCATTTGAGCATAAATTTATTTTAATGAGGTGAAATGACAATGACACAGGCAGAAAAGCAGGCTATTATGGCTGAATACGCTGCTCACGAAGGCGACACAGGTTCTCCTGAGGTTCAGATTGCTGTTCTCACAAAGAGAATTAACGATTTAACTGAGCACCTTAAGGCTAACAAGAAGGACCATCACTCACGTCGTGGTCTTCTTAAGATGGTTGGTCGTAGAAGAAATCTTCTCGCATACCTTCAGAAGAAGGATATCGAAAGATACCGTGCAATCGTTGCAAGACTTGGTCTTCGTAAGTAATCAAAACAAATTAAGGCAGGTAAGAATACTCTTATCTGCCTTAAAATGCATTTAAAGGCATTAACATTTGGGGCGAAAATTTAAGGTTTTAGCGGTAAATAGAGCTTTTAATTTGACATTGAAGGTTGTATTTATTGCTAAACAGAATTTTGCCTCAGTACAAGAAAAAGCAAAAGTAAAGGAAGGTAAAAATTATGTTTTTCAAGAATTTTAAAGTATGGGAAACTGAACTCGCAGGTAGAAAATTGACTCTTGAAACAGGTAAAATGGCTGGTCTTGCTAATGCAGCAATTCTTGCTCGTTACGGTGAAACAGAAGTTCTTTGTACAGTTACAGCTTCTGCAAAACCAAGAGAAGGTGTTGATTTCTTCCCTCTTTCAGTTGACTATGAAGAAAAAATGTACTCAGTAGGTCGTATTCCTGGTTCATTCCAGAGAAGAGAAGGCAGAGCAAGTGAAAAGGCTATCCTTACATCTCGTTGTATCGCCAGACCTATCCGTCCTCTTTTCCCTAAGGACCTTAGAAATGACTGTTCAGTAGTTGCTACTGTAATGTCAGTTGACCTTGATTGCTCACCAGAAATCACAGCTATGATTGGTGTTTCAGCAGCAATCGCAATTTCAGATATTCCTTGGGCAGGTCCTGTTTCAGGTGTTAACGTTGGTCTTGTTGACGGTAAAATCGTTATCAACCCAAATCTTGAAGAAAGAGCAAAGTCAGACCTTGTTTTGACAGTTGCTTCTACTGCTGACCTTGTTGCTATGATTGAAGCAGGCGCAAACGAAATCGATGACGAAACAATGTTTGACGCTATTATGGCAGGTCACGCTGAAAACCAGAAAATCGTTAAATTCATTCAGGGCATCGTTGATGAAGTAGGTAAGCCAAAGTTTGCTTACACATCTTCTGACCCGGACCCGGAAATTATGGCTGAAATCGAAGCGTTCTGCATCGAAGATGTTAAGAAGGCTCTTGATACAGACGATAAGCTTGTTCGTGATGAAGCTCTTCTTCCAATTTATGAAGCAGTTCACGAAAAGTTTGACGAAAGATTCGAAGGCAACGAAGCAAAGCTTGACGAAATTATGTACCTCGTTCAGAAGCATGTTGTTCGTGCTTGGCTCAAGGATGAACACAAGCGTGTTGACGGTCGTGGTATTGATGATATCCGTCCTCTTAATGCAGAAGTTGACCTTATTACTCGTGCTCACGGTTCAGGTATGTTCACTCGTGGACAGACTCAGGTTCTTTCAATTGCAACTCTCGGACCTATGGGTGATGCTCAGCTTCTCGACGGTCTTGATGAACAGACTGAAAAGAGATATATCCACCACTATAACTTCCCATCATACTCAGTTGGTGAAACAAAGCCATCTCGTGGACCTGGTCGTAGAGAAATCGGTCACGGTGCACTTGCAGAAAAGGCACTTGTTCCTGTTCTCCCATCAGTTGATGAATTCCCATATGCTATTCGTGTTGTATCAGAAGTTCTTTCTTCAAACGGTTCAACATCACAGGGTTCAATCTGTGGTTCAACACTTGCTCTTATGGCAGCGGGTGTTCCAATTAAAGCTCCTGTTGCCGGTATTTCTTGTGGTCTTATCACAGGTGACGAAGGCGTTTACGGTGACTTTATGACAATGGTTGATATTCAGGGTCTTGAAGACTTCTATGGTGATATGGACTTTAAGGTAGCAGGTACAAAGAAGGGTATCACAGCTATTCAGATGGACCTTAAAGTACACGGTCTTACACCTGAAATCTTCAAAGAAGCATTTGCAAAGACTCACAAGGCAAGAGATTATATCCTTGATGAAATTATGCTTCCTTGCATTTCAGAACCTCGAGCAGAACTTTCAAAATATGCTCCAAAGATGCTCTCAACAAAGATTGACCCAGAAAAAATCGGTGATGTTATCGGTAAACAGGGTAAGGTTATCCAGAAGATTCAGGCTGATTGCGAAGTTAAGATTGATATTGAAGAAGATGGACGCGTATTCATTTCAGGTATTGATATTGACAATGCAAAACGTGCTCTTTCAATCGTTGAGCTTATCGCAAAAGACCCTGAAATCGGTGCTATCTACAATGGTGTTGTAACAAGACTTATGAGCTTCGGTGCTTTTGTTGAAATCGCTCCCGGTAAAGAAGGACTTGTTCATATCAGCCGTCTTGACGTTAAGCGTACAGAAAAGGTTGAAGATGTTGTTAATGTTGGTGATACAGTCCTTGTAAAGGTACTTGAGATTGACGACCAGGGCAGACTTAACCTCTCTCGTCGTGATGCTCTCATCGAAGTTAAGGGGCTTGTTCCTGAAAATGACATTGATGAAGAACCAAAAAAGCGTGATAACAACCGTCGTTTTAACAGAAGAAGAAACAACGACTAATTAAATAAAAATTAAGCGAGGAAGAAATTCCTCGCTTTTTATTTTACTCTCCACAACCACAACTTGGCTTATAACTGTCTTTTAGGCAACCCTCTTTTGGTGGGAAAAATTCATCAATAGGGAATTGGATTCTTCTGAATGCATCACAAGGATTTTCATTGTCACAGGCGCATTCTTTGCTTGGGATACAGAAATCATATGCAGGAATAAGCATTTGAACATCTCTTTCCAGTTGAACAATTGTGAAAATGCCAAGAGTAACAGTAACTGCTTTTTTAGGTTCATCATCATAACAGTCAAAATCACCCTCAAAACAACGACATACACATCGTGGAAGTCGTGACGGTTGACAGCAACAGCATGTGTAACAAGCATTGCATTCGTTTGCGTTTCGAAGCTTTGCATCAAGACAAATCGGGTCAACAGTCTGTACCTTCGCCTTCGGATTTGTACTGACCATATCAAGCTGTTCATCAACATCGTTACATGCAAATTCTGATGAAAATACTTTTACATTACCCTCTGAACCATAGAGAATACATTTTTTTGAGAAGGATGCAAGGCCTTCAACGGTGCAAGGCGGGTTGGTATGGCCTGTGAATACGTCAAGAAAGACTTTGAAATAATAAGTAATGTCAACGGAATAGTAGCCTCTGTTGAACGGAACTTTTTCAACTTCAATAAAAGCGTTAAGTACTTCGGCACCACGACAGCGGACATTTGTTGCTCGGTCAATCACACATTGCGCAGAGCCTGTAAAATAAACTCTTAAGTCTTCAAGGCAATCCTTGTCTGCGCAAGAGTCGTAAACTCTGTTCGTGTCAATGCAAACAGCCTCTTTTATTTTGTTGGGCATACAGTTTTTGTTTTCTGTCATATATATTCCTCCCATAAAATTATCAACTGACAGTACCATTGTATGTGTGACGGATAATTTTGTTACAAAATAGTTGTTAAACATAAAAATATATGATAAAATATAATGATTATAGTTTTACGAGGTAGGATTATGGCAGTTTTAAAGGATGTTAAGAGAATTGTTGTTAAAGTAGGCACGTCAACTCTTACATATAACACAGGAAAAACTAATATAAGAAGAATGCACAAGCTGGTATCTGTACTTTCTGATATTGTAAATTCAGGCATTGAGGTTGCTCTTGTTACAAGTGGTGCAATCGGTGTTGGTGTTGGTAAATTAGGACTTAAGGAAAAGCCCGCGGACACAGCCGGTAAACAAGCTGCCGCTACTATTGGTCAATGCGAATTGATGTTTATGTATGACAAG
>JAZNTF010000166.1:0-5639 GCA_045591625.1 Candidatus Fimenecus sp. | reverse complement strand
ATGTCTAAACTGTTTGATATAATAAACAAAAGAGGTGTCAGAATTGTATAGAAGATTTAAGTGGGTTGACCTTATGTCTAAAAAAGGTCAATTAATTTCAATTATTATCATTGGACTTTTAATGGGAACTGTTTTTGTTTTTGGTTCTTTATATTGGAATGAGGAGATTGATAGAAGTGAATGTATTCAATCTTATCCAATTTATGAGTCGCATAAATTATCATATAATCGAACAACGGTTAAAGAAATAATAATGCATTTTACTGATAATGAGTTACTGGTTATCGATGGTGTTTCAGTTAATGATGAATTGATAGAAGAAATTGAAAAAATAGATAAGGAATCAAAAATTATTATTTTAAACCATCCTAATTCAAATACCATTATGGAAATGGTTGTAAATGGCAAAGTATTATTAGATTTTGATACAACAATGTCACAAATTGTTAAAGAACGGAATGGATTTATAATTTTCGGGATAGTTCTGTATTCATTTGCAGTTTTTTCAATAATTGAGCTGATAAAAATTAGAAAAAAGAAATAATTAGTTGTTAGGTGATGTTTATTATGGATTATGATTGTGGTTTTACAAAAGAAAATCATTGGTTTCGTTATCGTGCGGCTGCTATAATCGTTGAAGATAATTGTGTGTTGTTTGCAGGTAATGAGACAGCCGATTATTTATATTCAATCGGTGGTGCAATTCATATGAACGAATCATCGGAAGATGCTGTTAAAAGAGAAGTTTTTGAAGAAACAGGAGTTCATTATGAAGTTGACAGATTAGCAGTCATTCATGAAAATTTCTTCTATGGTGATGGTGGAACACAACCTGATACACTTTGTCACGAGGTAGCATTCTATTATTTAATGAAACCAAAAGGTTCAAAGGAATTACATAGTGACAGTTATACAAGTGGAGGAAACAAAGAAACAGTTCATTGGATTCTGATAGATGATTTGGATAACTATATTGCATATCCAACATTTATGAAGGAGTTTTTAAAAACTATGCCGAAAGAAATAGTGCATATAGTATCGAATGAGAGAGAATAATTTTGGATAAGAAAATATTGGAACAATGCTTAAACCAAAAACTGAATATTGAGATTTTCGATGAGCTTGATTCAACAAACAATTATTTGAAGAAATTAGGTTCACAAGGTGAAAAAGAAAATCAACTCGTTATAGCCTTAAGTCAAACAGGTGGCAGAGGCAGAATGGGTCGTTCTTTCTATTCTCCAAATGGTACAGGAATTTACTTTTCTTTACTTTTACACCCTGAATATACTATCGAAAAATCACTTTTTTTGACTGTTATGGCTGCTGTTTCCGTTGCAGAAACTGTTATGGAGTACAACAAAAATGATGTAAAAATCAAATGGGTAAATGATATATATATTGATGATAAAAAGGTATGTGGAATACTTACTGAAGGTGCAATAAATAGTAATAAAATGCTCCAATATGCTGTAGTCGGTATCGGTATAAATGTTGTTGCACCTCATAATGGTTTTCCTGATGATATAAAGGATATTGCAACTGCGATTTTCCCGGGAAATACAGAAGACAATATCAAAGAAAAAATTGTTGCAGATGTAGTTAACAGATTTTTCACTATGTTTAATGGTGAAGATAAAGATTATATCAAAAGATATAAAGAATATTCATATTTAACAGGTAAAGAAATCAATATAATTTCAGGCGACAACACAAGACCGGCAACTGTTATTGATATAACTGACGATTGCCATCTGCTTGTAAAAAATGAAAATGGTGAATTAGAAGAAATTTCGTCGGGTGATGTTAGTGTGAGGCTTGTATGAAAAGAAGAAATTTAATTGTAACATTAACATTATCAGCATTATTCTGCACCTTGATTTGCATAGGCTCATTTATAAGAATTCCGATGCCCAATATGATGCCTGTTACTTTGCAGACATTTTTTGTTTTACTGACAGCACTTGTGTTACCTTTTAAGGCATCAACTCTTGCAATTGTTACATATATAGTACTCGGACTTATCGGATTACCGATTTTCTCGGGTGGTGGGGGATTAGGATATGTTTTAATGCCTAATTTCGGCTTTATAATCGGTTTTTTAATTGCAACAGTAATAATTAGTGTTATTACAGAAAAGCTTAAAAATAGCATATTATGGCATTATATTTTAATCTCATTACTCGGCATGGCAGTAATCTACATAATTGGTATTTTGTATTTTGCATTTATCACAAATATATATAATAACAACGATTATTCTTGGATTTGGTTTATTCAGTCAGTGTTTCTGCCATTCTTACCAAAAGAGATTATCTGTATCATTTTAGCGTCATTATCAGCATACAAAATAAGACCATATATAACAAAAGGAAAGGTATGAAAACTCATATCTTTCCTTTATTTTTTATTTAATTGTTTTATAAATCAATAGTTTCATTTCAGGCTTTTCAACAGCAATCATATATGATGTATTGAAAAGCTTTTCTGCATTTTTAAGTCTTTCTTCTGTTTCTGCATAAAGAATTGCGATTGTGTCACCAACAGAAATCTTGTCACAAGTCTTTTTATAAAGTACAATTCCTGCACCGTAGTCGATTGTGTCTGATTTCTTTTCACGACCTGCACCAAGTAAAACAGCACTTTCACCAACAATTCGTGAATTAATACTTTGGATATATCCGTCTTGCTTAGCTTTAATTTCAAGTGATTTTTTAGCATCAGGTAAAGTAGCAAAATCAGTATTTCCACCTTGTGCATTAACAAATTCAATAAACTTTTTATAAGCTGAACCGTCAATTATTGTCTGTTCAGCTTTTTTATATGCATCTTCGTAATCCCATTCATATGAAATACTTAAAATTGTAGCAGATAGAACAAGACAAAGTTCTCGTAATTGTTCATCACCCTTGTTATTAAGAATATCAATAACTTCTTTAATCTCAAGTGCATTACCAACATTTGAGCCAAGAGGAATATCCATATTTGTAATTACTGCTGCAATATTTCGACCACACTTTTTGCCGATATCAACCATTGTTTCAGCAAGTTTTGTGGCACTTTCTTCATCTTTCATAAATGCACCGCTACCGCATTTTACATCAAGAACAATGTTTTTAGCTCCTGCAGCTATTTTTTTGCTCATAATGCTTGATGCAATAAGTGAAATATTGTCAACAGTTGCAGTAACATCTCTTAAAGCATAAATCTTTTTATCGGCTGGTGCTAAATTTCCTGTCTGACCGATAATTGAAATACCAATTTCATTTACTTGCTTGAAAAATGAATCAGTATCAAGTGTCACATTAAATCCTTTAATGCTTTCAAGCTTGTCAATTGTACCGCCTGTATGTCCAAGCCCACGACCACTCATTTTAGCCATTTTAATTCCAAGAGAAGCACAAATCGGAGCAACTACAAGTGATGTTTTGTCTCCTACACCTCCTGTGGAATGCTTGTCGGCAGTAATTCCGTCAATAGACGATAAATCAAGCATATCACCTGAACGAGCCATACTTTCGGTAAGATTAACGGTTTCTTCATCATTCATACCTTTGATGAATATAGCCATAAGAAGTGCTGAAGCCTGATAATCCTCAATATTTTCATTGGTATACTCTCTAACAAAAAAGTCAATTTCCTCTTTTGTAAGCTTTTGTCCGTCACGCTTTTTTTCTATGATGTCGTAAATTCTCATATTATTCACCTAATTTTGATTTGTCAAATGAATAGGGGAGAAGTTCACTTAAAGTGAATTTCTTTATTTCATTTTCATTGATGCCAACATATATTTTAAAATCAGCACCACAGAATTCTGCTAAAACTTGTCTGCATACACCACAAGGCATAGCATAATCCATAATGTCACCATTTTTACCGCCGACTATACAAATAGCCTTGAATTCTTTTTCACCATTTGCGACAGCAGAAAATATTGCTGTTCTTTCAGCACAATTAGTGACTGAATATGATGCATTTTCGATATTGCAACCCATATATACCTTGTCATTTTTCGTCAGTAATGCAGCACCAACATTATAATTTGAATATGGTGCATAAGAATTTTTCATAGCTTCTTTTGCAAGTGTAAAAAGCTCTTTTTTATTCATAAAATCACCTTAAATTAAAGTTATCAAGAATTATGCTACTGATATAATTATAACCTTTTATAGTACCAAGATTTTCAGGTTCAATATTGTTTGCATAAATAAGCAATGGTACTTGTTCTCTTGTGTGGTCTGTACCTTTAAATGTGGGGTCACAACCATGGTCAGCAGTAATGATTAATAAATCATCATTTTGCATTTTAGGGATAAATTCATTTAACCAGCTATCAAATTCACTTATTGCGTTGGCATATCCGTCAACATCTCGCCTATGACCATATTTCATATCAAAATCAACAAGGTTTGTAAATACAAGACCATTAAAATCCTTTTTTAACAATTCAAATGTTTTGCTCATACCTTCTTGATTTGAAGGAGTGTAAAACTTCTCAGTTATTCCACGATTAGCAAATATGTCAGCAATTTTTCCCACAGAAATTACATCATAATCATTATTTTTTAATATATCGAGCATTGTATCTTCAGGTGGTTCAACAGAAAAATCGTGTCTGTCTGCAGTCCTTGTGAAAGGATATTCACCTGTAAAAGGTCTTGCTATAACGCGTCCGACAGCATGTTCACCAACAAGAATATTTCTTGCTATTTTACAGTATTTATAAAGTTTTTCAAGCGGAACAATGTCAGTATGTGCCGCAATCTGGAAAACGCTGTCTGCTGATGTATAAACAATCAAATTACCTGTCCTAATATGTTCTTCTCCATAATCTGCAATAACTTGTGTACCTGAGTATGGTTTATTACAAAGAGTCCCACAATTTGTTTGTTTTTCAAATTCATCAATAATTTCTTTTGGAAAACCATCAGGATATGTTGGCATTGGTTTACTCGAAATTATTCCTGCAATTTCAAAATGACCGATTGTAGTGTCTTTTCCGTTTGATAATTCCTGTAGTGCACCGAATTTTGCAATAGGTGAGTCAAAATTTTCTAAATTAACACAATCGATGTTTGCGAGTCCAAGATTCTTTAAATTTGAAATGTTGAATTTTTCAGATTCCGAAATACTTTTAAGTGTATTTGCACCCATATCATCAAACTTATCTGCATCAGGTGCATTACCGATTCCAAAGCTGTCAAGAACAATCAAAAATATTCTTTTATATTGCATTAATATCCACTACCTTGTTCATTTTTAACGATTTTTACTATTCTGCTTGTGCCAAGACGTGATGCACCTAGTTTAATAAAATCTTCAGCATCTTCTATTGATGCAATTCCACCCGCAGCTTTAATCTTTTTACTATTAGTAGTATATTTCGCAAAAAGTTCAATATCTGCCTTTGTTGCACCACCGGTAGAAAAACCTGTTGATGTCTTAATAAGATCTGCCTTTGATTCACTGACGATTTCACACATCTTGATTTTCTCGTCGTCTGTAAGTAAACATGTTTCGATAATAACCTTTAAGATTTTACCATTGCAAGCATCTTTTATTTCGTTTATTTCATTAAGGATGTTATTATATTTCTTGTCTTTTAACCAACCAACATTGATAACCATATCAATTTCATC
>JAZNTF010000165.1:0-18898 GCA_045591625.1 Candidatus Fimenecus sp. | reverse complement strand
TCAAGCATACCTTCAACCATACCTACAACTGTCTTGTAACCGCACATATATTTACCTGCACCTTCAGATACACCAAGGATAACAGGAGAATTCATTTCCTGTGCAGTAAGAAGAATTGATTTTGTCCATTCAAGGTTATTGATATTGAACTGACCAACTGCATAGTGACCAGCCTTTGCTTTTGTAAGCATTTCTTTTGCATTTACTAATGGCATAATTTAATACACTCCTATAAAATTTTTTCGCAAATATTATATATCACCTACAACTAAATGTCAACAAATTAACAAAAGAAACTGCATAGAATAGTATAAGGTGTAGAGGTGATATTATGAAACAATATTTTTCAACTATTCTTTGCAGTAGCGGATACTGTTCGGCGTATAATACGATTTACAAAAGGGACCCGACGGCAAAAATTTTCGTAATTAAT
Source organism: Candidatus Fimenecus sp. (assembly GCA_045591625.1). Taxonomy (GTDB): domain Bacteria; phylum Bacillota; class Clostridia; order Oscillospirales; family Acutalibacteraceae; genus Fimenecus. Next base: position 18,465 of record JAZNTF010000165.1, on the reverse strand, counting down.
GGCGATGATTACGAAAGGTCTGTATTTTTTTCACATATAGAATCCTTACTTCGCGGATATAACATCACACTTTTTAATCCGTTTTATGATGAAGCAATCGACGGAATTTATATCGAAAATATAAATACATACATATTATCCGATGGTGGTTATAACAAAATTATGCCAGTACTTCCCGGAATCTGGGAAAAATATTTTGATGCAGTTGAAAACAAGCATTATTCCCACGACCTTATTCGTGAAGTGATGATTCACAAAACCTGTGAAAAGAATTTCTATCGGACTGCCTGTAGTAATCTAAAAAAAGCTTCCGTTGTCAAGGAAAGATTACACGCTGAGCTTTCAGTCTATTTAAATGAAGATAAAATTGTAAAATATGTCCACAGACTTTTCTTAAAGGAATTCAAAATCCGTACAACCGAAGAAAAATCAAAAATTCATCTACTTTCCTCTCCTACTCCTTTAGGAATACACACTCATTATGATACTATTTTCGAAATCAGTAACAGAATAATAAATATCATTGATGAAACAGATTTTATGGGCTCTATAATTCTTGGTGTTGTAAAAAATTATGCAATACAGAAAAAAATCGGCATAATTGCAAGTCCAACATACTTTAACAATGATTTCTTTCAGTTTTTAATTTTTCCGCAATTAAAGTTATGCTTATGTCTTTCTGACAAAAGTCATACTCTGCCTTTCAGGGCTAATGAAACTATAACCTGCTCACAATTTCTGACAAATGCTTCTGTTATAAACTCTGAAAAAATCCGGTCGCTTCTCTCTGTTGAAAACAAGCTTTTAGAAAAAACAATTTTATCAATTTATGACGGCAGAGAGGAAAGATTTAAATATAACAGCCTTGTAAATGGGTATTCAAAACCTGATGAGGCAAAACTTTCTGCAGAAAAATTAACTGAAAAACTGTTAAATTAAAAGGACGGAGTTTTACTCCGTCCTGTCTTTATATCCTGGTTTATTACCAATTATGAATTACCTGAGGATTTTCGAAAATTTCATCCATCTTCTTCATAAATGGGATTACATCATTAAATGCACCGATTCTGTGGTCAAATGTAAGAGTAACCGGAAGCATTTTTCTTGTTTTCAAGTCAATCTCGCCTTTTTCATTTCTATAAGCAAAAGCCTTTTCAACAAAGCCACCCACACCCATCATAAATACTTGTGGATAAAGGAGTGGTGATGTTGTTTCAAATCCGCGAAGGCCTTCATAAAGACCTGCCCAGTTTGAGAAGCACACAGTACCTTCATTAAGGTGATAATACTGAAGTCCTTTTTCGCCTTCTTTTGCCTGTTTTTTGATGAAATTGCTAATGGTTGCAATCTTATGCTTACCAACAACACCGGTAACGCTCTGTAAAATTGTTTCTGTTATTTTGCCCTTAAGCATAAAACCAACAAGTCGTTGTACAACAAGGTCTCCGAGCACTGCATCAATGTCAGTGTTTTTCATTTTATATGTCATTATGTCAATTTCTTCCTGAAGACTCTGAAGATTTCTCTCTTCACAATTACATATTTTAACAGGAAATGTATCTCCGCTATCAAGTATCACCGGCATAGAAATGTCAATATGCTTCTTAATGATAAGTGTGCCGCAACAACGTTTATGGTTAAAGTCGATATGCGCATTAAGACGAGGTGCGGCTTTAAGTCCCTCTACCATTGCCATCATAATAATTGTGTTAAATGAAAGCTTATAACCACATGTCTCTTGTAATTTCTTAAACTCATCCCACATATCAGTAACATCAATTTCGTAAGCATATCCTGCCTGTGGCTGATTTTTCTGATTTTCTGTAAGAACATATCCGTTCATTCTTCTTTTGATATTATTAAAATATTCAATTTTGTCGCCCGGTTCGGGTTTATTTAATGCCACATCCAAAAATTTTCTTTCACTCATATTATTTCATCCTTTAGAAATTCTTATCTAAAAAATTATATCAAAAAAGCTCGACAATTGTCAATGAACGGTTTTGAATTATTTGTTGGTTTTCTGGAAAAACTAAAGCATAAATGAAAGGATTGATTTTATGGGTGAACGCATTGGTAAGCAGACAATTCTATTACCTTCTAAACCTTCAATTTATGGTTTTGCTTCTGTCGTTGGAAAAGCAGAAGGAGAAGGTCCGCTTGCAAATGAATTTGACAAAGTTTATGAAGATGACACTATTGACGGATGTCCCACTTGGGAAAAAAGTGAAAGTGCATTACACAAAGAGGCTGTTTCACGAGCAATAAACAAAGCAGGATTTTCTCCTGATGAAATTGACCTTATTATGGCAGGAGACTTGCTCAATCAATGCATTGGCACATCATTTGGCATACGAGAACTACAAATTCCCTTTTTAGGTCTTTACGGAGCTTGTTCCACAATGGCGCTTTCTATGGCTCTTGCATCTGTCTTAGTAGACTCTGAGGTTGCATCTAAAGCCGTTGCTTCTACCTCGTCACATTTTGCATCCGCTGAAAGGCAATTTAGACTTCCGCTTGAATATGGCGGACAAAGACCACCAACTGCACAACGTACAGTTACCGGCTCAGGTGCAACAGTTGTTTCTCAGCACAGAGAGGATTGTCCCTGTATTGAAGCAGTAATTTTTGGTAAAATAATGGATTTCGGGATTAAAGATGCCAATAATATGGGTGCTGCTATGGCCCCGGCTGCAGCAGATACTATACAAAATTTTCTCAATGATACCAACACAAAGCCCAATGATTACGATTTAATTCTTACCGGAGATTTAGGAAAAGTCGGTAGTGAGTTGTTGATTGATTTATTAAAAAAGGATTTTGAGATAGACATTTCTTCGGTTCACAATGACTGTGGTCTTATGATTTACGATTTGGAAAATCAGGATATGCACGCAGGTGGGTCAGGATGTGGTTGCAGTGCTACTGTTGTAAACTCGGTCATAATGAAAAAGCTACGGAGTAAAGAACTGAGCAAGGTGCTTTTCGTCGGTACAGGAGCACTTCTTTCCACTACATCCTCTTTACAAGGTGAAAGTGTTCCCGGAATTGCACACGGAGTTCTTTTAACAAATGGAGAATAATATAATGAATATAAGTAATGATATAAATATGATTTCCCGTATGGGAAAAGCATTGAAATTGTTAAAAATATTTGAAGCTACACTGACCGTTGGGATAATGGCCTTTACCGTTTTAAGGATAATAAACATTTTCAAGGAACCAGTTGAATAGAAAGCAAGGAAGATTTTACACTTCCTTGCTTTTTTTCTATAAAAACTATTGACAAAGCTTTTAAAAGCTTGTATTATTGTATTAGTACAATAATACAAGCGAGGTGATGTTATGGCTTGGAAATTTTCTTCAGACAAACCCGTCTATTTGCAAATTTCCGACATTATTGTTAAAAAAGTTCTATCCGGAGAATACTCTGTAGGTGAACAGCTTCCGACAGTACGACAAATTGCCTTAGAAGCAGCGGTAAATCCAAACACTGTACAACACGCTTTTTCCGAGCTTGAAAATGAAGGTCTTATCAATTCAAAAGGGACTATGGGAAGATTTGTTACAGAAGATACTGAGATTATTGCTGTATGCAAACGAAAAATGGCACAACAGCTTGTCGATGATTTTGTAAAAAGTATGGAACAGTTGTCTGTCACAAAGGAACAAGCTATAAAAATGATTGAGGAGGCTATGGAATGAACGCTCTTGAGTGCAAAAATTTATGTAAAGCATATAAAAAGAATCGTCCTGTTCTCGATAATTTCAACATAGAAATTCCAATGGGTAAAATCGTGGGACTTTTAGGTCCTAACGGATGCGGAAAGTCAACCTTGATGAAATTGGTTTCAGGTCTTTTACAAGCAGATAATGGTGAAATTCTAATCGCAAATGAACCTGTTGGAGAAAACAGCAAGGCTTTGGTTTCCTTCTTACCTGAACGCACATATTTCAATTCAAATATGAAGGTCAATGAGCTTATAAGCTTTTTTGAAGATTTTTATAAGGACTTTGATACAGCACGAGCATACAAACTTCTTGAAGATTTATTAATTGACCCTAATGCAAGTCTTAAATCTCTTTCGAAAGGTACAAAAGAAAAAGTTCAGTTAATTCTTGTAATGTCAAGAAATGCAAAGCTTTACTTACTTGACGAGCCTATTGCAGGTGTTGACCCCGCTGCACGAGAATACATATTAAGCACTATTGTCGGCAACTACAATCCTGAAGCCACAATTATAATCACAACACATCTGATTTCTGATATTGAACAGATTTTAGATGATTTTGTCTTCCTCGGATTTGGCGGAAACATTCTTCGTACCGGTAATGCAGAAGAAGCACGAAACAAAAGCGGAAAATCCCTTGACGAGTTGTTTAAGGAGGTATTCAGATGTTAAAGACACTTTTAAAATACGATTTAAAGGCTGTGTTCAAATACTGGTGGATTGCAGCACTCTCCTCTGTTGTACTTTCTTTTGCAGGAGGATGGAGCATATCGGTTTTCAGTAGTGAAAAAGAGTTACCAACAGTTCTTTATGTGGTAGCAACTATATTGTCTATTGTGGCTGTTCTTGGCATTGTAGTTTTTTCATTTGCAACCTTTATATTTGTCTATTCCAGATTTTATAAAAATTTCTTTACAGACGAGGGCTATCTTACATTCACATTGCCTGTAAAACGCAGTCAGTTGCTTAATTCCAAATTGATTACAAGCATACTTGCAAATACCGCAACAGGATTAGTAATATCCCTTGATATTATCATTGCGCTTTGCGTTGGTATTCCAGAAGTCTTATTCAACAGAGAAAACTTACACATATTATGGAACGACTTTATTCTCGAGACTTTTAATGACATGGGCTTTCATTTAGCAATCTGGATTGTTGAAGCTATATTATTACTATTGCTTTTTTCAATGTTCACTACCCTTTTTGTATTCACTTGTATAACCATTGCATCGATTATTGCCAAAAAAGCAAAAATAATTACTGCAATCGGTATTTACTATGTTGCAAACAGCGTGTTTTCAACTGTTTTATCTATGTTCTGGCTTTTTGGAATAGATTTTATTGTGGATTTGAGTGATTCTATTCCACTGAATTACAGTGGTCCTGTTTTCTCACTGTTAATGCTTACAGGTATCTTATTCATTGGGATGCTTTGCGTTGCTTGTTATTCATTCCAATATTGGATGCTTGACCGCAAGCTGAATTTAAGTTAAGGAGGAGTTCAAATGAAAAAAATATTATCTTTGATTATTGCATTCATACTTATTTTCTCCTGCTTTGCTTTAACAGTATGTGCGTCAGACACAGCCTTCAACATTGTTGAAGATATGGGGGCCTATAATGATGCATTTTTTGACAAACAACCTGTAATAACTTTTTCCGAAAATTTTCAAAAGCTTTATGTTAACGACGAGCCTTTTTCACGAATTGATACATCAATGATTTCTACTGACTTCAGTTATCGGGTTAATGTTTCAAAAAGCTTAACACCTTGGATAAGGAACAATGCTTATATTGATTTTGACGCCCTTCCGGCAGAAAATGTAAAGAATATTATAATCAATACCAACACTGCACAAAATATGTATCTTATCCTAATTCAATTCACTGATGGTTCAAGTCTTACAATTCCTTTTCTTCAGGACTCATATCTTGAAGAATACAATAAGCTAATCAACGGAGATGCCTACCATTATTCAATTGATTTCATGTATCCTGAAGGAAACATAGTTATGACAAACAAAGATGCATTGTTTGGTGAAACATCAACTTTGACTCAGGATATGCTTTATGATGTATATGATTTTTTCTATGTGAATATGTCAAATAAGGATATGAGCATTTCAACAAGTTCAGGTGTTATGTTTGCTGTGAATGATAGCTATTTTTATATTGATTATAAAGAAGCCAACATTCAGGATGCTGACTTCCTCTTACACCCTGATTATTCTATAAATGATGATACAGAAATTCCGATACATAAAATTTCTAATGAGCAATTAATTGTAGATATCAAAACGGCTTTAGACGCATATTACGATGATGATTACGGTCTTCTCTATGACCAGAAGACAACACACATCATTGCTGCAGTATTTTTAATCTTGCTTTTCGTGGTTGTACCTGCAGTAATTTTTGTAATATTCCTTATCAAGGCAATCCGTAGTAAAGGAATTTACAGAAAGCTTCATGTTACAGTCGCTGTTCTTTGTATTGCCGAAATAATAACATTTATTATTCTCGCAGTAACCGTTTTCCCGTATACTTCCCTTTCCACATCTGACACCGAGACAATATTAGGCACATCGGACAGTGTTTCATTTGTAGTTGAAAAAATAACTAATACTTTCTGATAACAGAACTACATAAAAAAAGCAGAGAAGAGTAAAATCTTCTCTGCTTAATTTTTTAATATGTTATTGTGTAATCCTTTGTAAATGTGATTCCTGCACCAACATTATGTGTGCCGAACATATTAACAACCATCAACATCTTCAACGGAGTTTTGTATATTGCATGTGTCATTCTGCCGGTATCTTTATTAATTGTTGCAGTAATTTCACAGTTGTAATATTCCGCTGAAAATTCCTTTAAAAGCGAACCCGCCTTATCTGCTATTTCGTGAGTCTCAATAACATCACAAACAGAACCTACGCCGGAACCTGCTCTCGGATTTTTCTCATCCTTGAGTTTGAAATAAATCACATATTCTTTTCCGTTGTCCTTGCAATCTGCTTTTACAACATCACTTGCTTTCAGACAGCTTACATAATCCTGATTAGGAACGATAAAATTATCTCTGATTTCTTGCTTTGTTGCATAAACAATAGGTTCTGTATCATCTGCCATATACTTACTCATCATTGTTTCTGCAGTTGATTGAAGTGCTGATGGAACTGTAATGCTCTCAACACTTCTCTTTTCATAATTTTTTACAACCTTTGTTGCTTCTGTTTTAACTTTATTTGCACACTTGTTAAAATAAGCAACCATTTCTTCTGTTGAAGCAAATGCAGATGATTCAGTCTTGTTTGTAGTTTCATTTTTCTGGTCGCTATCGGATGCAGTCTGTTCATTGGATACAGTATTATCAACATTTTCTGTTACAATATCTGAATCTTCCGTCATTATAGAGGAATCTCCATAACTTTCTGAATTGCTACTATCCTGTTGCACCTGAACAGACGGATTATTAACCGCCACATTCTTATTTCCTGAATTATTCACATAAGAATATGCCATAAAAACAGCACTAAATGTAATTGCAAAAGCAAGAAAAACTGCCAGGAATGTAAAAAAGGCTTGTGAAAACTGTTCTCTTTTAAACTTTTTCCTTTCCATTAATTCAGTATGTTCTTCCGGTGTCAGTTGTTTTTTTGCCATACTAAAATCCCCCTCTTTTTTAATTTAAAAGCAGAGAAGATTCGGCAAATCTTCTCTGCAAATTTTTTACCATCTGTTTTCTACATATTCACAGAAAGCGTACATATCTTTAATTTCAAGCTTTGTTCCGTCATCAAGGGTAACATCACCATTCCAGAGTCCATGGACCTGATGTGCGTGCATTCTACCAATCTTAAGATCCATGTCTGTATGATAATCAAAAGTAGGAGTCATTGTAAGATTAAATCTTCCGTCCTCAGAAATAATCTTCCATGGTTCCATATATTTATCATCCTTAGGGAATGTTTCAACGTCAACTGCGCCGATTTTATGTGTTTTACCATCATAGAAAATAGCTGTTTCTGTTGCATTGCTCTCATTACCGATAGCCCATGTAATTTCAAAACCGAAAAGGTGGTCTGTGCCGTTTTCATCAACAAGATGAGTTGCACCCATACCCCAATACCATACCATTTCGTGAATAGTATTTACTCGACCCCAGTCAAGGTGGCCAAATGCAGTATCCTTTGTAAATGTATATGTATCGTTACCGATTCGCATTGTACCCTCGCAAGGCATACAGGTCTGCTTTGTTGTCATGAAATATCTTGTCGGGTCTTCATCAAACGGAAGAACTGTTGTGATATTTTCAAGTCCCGGCATAATATCCATCTTAAAATTACATTCAACAACTCCTCTGTCCTTTGTAGGACATCTGAACCAAAGTGTTCTCTCTGTTTCCTTTGTGTCGAAATCAAAATCAGCCTTGCCAATCTTATCTCTGTATCGATTAGGTGCATCTCCCTTTGCAGGTGGAATATGCTTACCTCCGCCAAGGAAAAGCTGTGTACAGTCAATAATCTCTTTTCCGTTTACAAGGTCAACAAGCTTTGCTGAAACATAACCACCGATACTGATGTTTGCAAAACTTAACTGCACCATATATTTGCCGTCAGAAACCTGATAGAAATCCCATTCCTTACGGCTCATAATACCTGTTTTTACAAGGTTTCTGTCATACTCGAAAACATTATGTCTTGCCCAACCTTTTGCATTGAGTGTGCCATCATCATTGAGCAATGGTGTGCTTTCAGTATATTCAATCTGTTTTGATTTTTCCTTCCAATCCCAGAAAGGAACATAGGTTCTTTCCATTTCCATCTCTCCTAAATAGTTTTACCATTAAGAACATTATACTATTTTGTTTTATGTTTGCAATAATTTATGTCAAAATTGTAAACATTTTTATTTAGCTTATAACAAAACACAGGTCATATTCATCAAGAGTTAAACGAAGTCTGACTTTGCTGTCTTCAGTATCTTCATCAGACTCAAATAATTCCATATTACCCCGGGCTCCTTCAACGATCACTTGGTAATCGTTTTCGTAATCAGTCATATACAATTCCTCATATGCACCATTATAGGTTTCATCATTTGTCTTATCTGTTATAACAAAAGCATCATCTTTAAATTCAAGATAAACATCACCTATATTGATTTTTTCATTAGGATTTTTAAAGCTTTTTGCTGATTCAAGTTGCCATACATACTCCTCTATAACTATATTTTTACTGCAAGCAGAAAAGAGTACAGCTATAATACATATTAACAATACAGGAATTATCTTTTTCATTTTGTTACCTCACATTCAAACGGATAAACGAGTTTCATCTGTCGACGACATTCATCCATAATTTTCATACATTCTCTAGTTGCTTCAAACGGAATATATTCAGATTCCTTTTTGCCCTGTTTTATTTCATCTGCAACACAGTTAAACTCGGTCAAATAATCTGTTTTCCCCTTGAAGACCTTTCTTTTAAGACCATTTTTTAAAATTGCTTTTGACGCCATATGAAAAAATACAGGAAGACTAATTTGTCCTTTTGTTCCAATAATTTTACAGTTTTCTTTTAATTTACACAAGGACATATTAAGAGTACATTTAAAGTTTCCGTAATCAAGCATGACTGTCTCAGAAATATCAATCCCGTTTTCAATTACACCATCACATTTTATTCCCTTTGGCACACCAAAAAGATTGTAACAATACGTAATCGGATAAATTCCGATATCCAGAAGCGCACCACCTGCTGTTTCAGGCATCAGAACTCTTGAATCCTTTGGCATTTTAATTCCGGGAAAAGCATAGTTGATTACAACGTCCTTAACCTCACCAATTTCACCACTTTGCACCCATTCTTTTACTTTAAGCGCTACAGGTGAAAACCAGGTCCACATTGCCTCACAAAAATATGTATTATTTCCTTTTGCAGAATTAATTAAAATATCAACATCCTTCAAAGACACACCAACAGGTTTTTCACAAAGTATCGGCTTACCAAATTCCATAGCCCTTACAGCATACTCCACATGGGATGTATGTGGCGTTGCAATGTAAACACCGTCAACATCGTCACGATTTACTGCACTTTCAAAGTCCTCAAAAGCCTGTGCACCGTATTTTTCAGCAAATTTCTTTGTTTTGCTGAAAGTACGACTATAAACCGACACAATTTTATGATTGCCCTTTTTTATATTCATAGCGGTGCTTTTTGCTATACCACCGCTACCGATATATGCCCATCTGAAATCTTCCATTGCTACACCTCATTTCTTTGTGGAAAGATTCTGCTTTCAATCTCTATTATATCATCAATTTTTATTTCCGTGTTATCTATAAAATGTAAAATTCTGTTGAGATAATCGTATTTTTTCACCTTGCCCGTAAACAGGACATACCTTCCTCCGTCTTTAAGTGTATCGGGAATAAAATATGTTGCTGTAATTTCAGGTTGGTCATAAATATGCTCCATAATAAAATTGAACTTTTCATTAAGCATTGTTTTCGTTGCTTCGTCAAGTTCCACTTTCTTATCAGTAAGTCTTGCTGTTTCCTGAATCGCCTCATCGTGACCTGTTAATGCTGCAAAAGGTGAAAACTGTGCGGCTCGGTCATGAGCTGACATATGAGGTCGTTTATTCGACCTGTAATGAGGAAGATTTATTATATCGTTATATCTGTCGTCCATTTATTTATCCTTTAAATCCAGTTTCATATAAATCGTATTATCCAAAGGGCTGTCGTTATAACAACCGATTTCATAAAATCCGATTTTCTTATACATTTCTATTGTCGTTGTTAAAAAAGGTAGGGTTTCCAGTAACATACTATCATACCCTATCTCCTTGGCATCAGAAATAATCATTTCTACAAGGAATTTTGCAATTCCTTTATTTCTGAACTGAGGTTTGACATAAAGTCTTTTCATTTCGCATTGTGAATCATTCAGTTTTCTCAAGGCAATGCACCCTGCAATCTCATCTTCAAAGTATGCAACATAAAGTCTGCCAAAAGGCAAACCATATTTTTCTTCTAAGTTTTCGACCTCGTGGTCATATTTCTGAATTTCGAGATACTTTCTGAATTCATTATCACCTGAAACAAGAAAATCAGTATATTCTGTGAACAAAGCTTTAACTTCATCTCGCAATTCATATCCGTATACAATTTCTATACTCATTTTATGCCTTGTGACCACCAATCTGACTGTTTCTATCCTTTGCTGTTGCGCCTTCTTCAAGATTCATACCTTTAAGAATTGCATTTTTTCCGTATTTCTTTTTAATATCAAGCACTGCTTGTTGCATTCGCTTTTCTTTTTCAAGAATTTCTTCTTCCTTTTGACGTTTTTGCTCAAGCGCTTCATAATCCGTAAACAAATCAAGCTGTTCCGGTATTTTCTTCTCTGTTTCACTTTCTCTTATGAGCTTACAGGCAGAAATAGTTATTCTTCGTACCAGCAAGCTTTTATTTACAATTTTATCATAAAGCTCCATTGTTGCATCCACAATAAGTTTTGCCGACGAGGTCTTCCTGGTAAGATTGGTTGTCCCGTGAGCGTGTTTTGGTACCTGTCTGCCATAATGGTCGGTGACAACTTCTCCTTTATATTCATTTCTGATTTCGGCATTTGTAATATTTTCTATATCATATCCGATTGTCAACACAATCTGGTCTGTTACAAGACTTTTTTCCACCAGGTCAAGAACCAGAAGCTCTGCCATCTCTCTTGTTACAAGCTTTGCTTTATCAAAATGATATGGTGTATGAAGCACCTGACCTGAATTTATACTGTTTGTAGATGGTTTATACGCCTTTACATCTGCTATGGTGCAAGGCTCCCAACCCCAGGCGTGGTCAATAAGCAGTTCTGCATTGATACCAAAAAGTTTATACAAGAAATCCTCATCAACCAGTGAATATCTCGCAACGTCACCCATTGTATAAATACCGAATTTTTCCAATTTATTTGCATAACCCTTACCAACTCGCCAAAAATCCGTAAGTGGTCGGTGTGACCACAATTTTTCGCGATAGCTCATTTCATCAAGCTCAGCAATCCTCACTCCGTTACTATCGGCAGGAATATGCTTCGCTTCAATATCCATGGCAATTTTCGCAAGATACATATTTGTGCCTATTCCTGCAGTTGCAGTAATACCGGTGGTATCAAGAACATCCTTAATAAGCATTCTGGCGAAATCATGAGCTGTCATTTTATGAGTGGGAAGGTAATGGGTTATATCAATAAAAACCTCATCTATTGAATAAACATGAATATCTTCAGGAGCAATATATTTAAGATAAATATCATATATCCGTGTACTGTATTCCACATAAAGAGCCATTCTTGGCGGTGCAACAATATAATCAAGTTCAAGACCGGTATTTCTGTTCAGTTCTTCCGAATTATATGATTTATCAGTTAAAATCCTTCCCGGTGCATTTTTTCGTCTCAGATTATTTATCTCTGCTACCTTTTGTACTACCTCAAAAAGTCTTGCTCGTCCCGAAACTCCATAGGCTTTCAATGACGGTGTTACCGCAAGACAAATAGTCTTTTCCGTCCGACCTTTATCTGCCACAACAAGATTTGTCGTAAGCGGATTAAGTCCTCGTTCAACACATTCAACTGAGGCGTAAAAAGACTTTAAATCTATACACAAATATTGCTTTTGTGACATCTGCCTCAGTCCTTTCGTAAAAGTATATAGTAATAATATAATATTTTGGTGACAAATTCAATTATTATATAAACATTTCAAGCAAAAAGTTGATTATTACTCTTTACAAATTGACTTTTTTCACTTATAATAACTTTATCTAATTAAAGTGAAAGGATGGGTTCGATTATGGAAAAAGGACTCAAAAAGCAATACGGCCTTTTAATGGCTATCTGCATGGTTGTAGGTACTGTTGTAGGCTCAGGTGTTTTCTTTAAAGCGCAGGCAATTCTTCAGAAGACAGACGGAGATATGCCAATGGGTATCATCGCATGGATTATCGGCGGTGCAGTTATGATCTGCTGCGTCCTCGCATTCTGCGTTATGGCTCAGCAATATGAAAAGGTTAACGGTCTCGTTGACTATGCAGAAGCAACAATTGGTAGCAAATATGCTTACTTTATGGGTTGGTTTGCTACAACAATTTATACTCCTGCAATGACATCTGTTCTTGCTTGGCTCACAGCAAGATATTTTCTCACATTCTTAGTTTCAGTTAACCCTGATTTACAGCTTGCAGGTGACCCTGTAACAGGTACTGAAACATTCTTGCTTGCAGGATTTATTCTTATCTGCGTTTTCGCAATCAACACACTTTCTTCAAAGCTTGCAGGTAAGCTCCAGATTAGTGCAACATTCATCAAGCTTATTCCACTTCTTTTGATGGCTGTTGTTGGCACAATCTATGGTCTTTCACACAATATCGCCGGTGAACCAACAACAATTCTTGCATCTAACTTTGCAACAGGTACAGGCAACTATTCAGTTCTTTTCGGTGCTGTTGTTGCTACTGCATTCGCTTATGAAGGTTGGATTCTTGCTACATCAATCAACTCAGAAATCAAGGATTCTAAAAAGAATCTTCCTATTGCTCTTGTATTAGGTGGTGTTATCATCATTGCAATTTACCTTTTCTATTACATTGGTATTGCAGGTGGTGCTCCTGTACAGACACTTATTAATGAAGGTACTGCACCTGCTTTCACAGCAGTTTTCGGTAATGTTCTCGGTAACATTCTTAACCTCTTCGTTGCAGTTTCGTGTCTTGGCACTCTTAACGGTCTTCTTATCGGTAATATCCGTGGTATGTACTCAATTTCAGTTCGTGGTTACGGACCAAAAGTTGACCTTATGAAACAGATTGACCCTGCGTCAGGAATGCCATCAAACTCATGTATCATCGGTCTTGTAATCGTTGCAGGTTGGCTTGTTTACTTCTATGGAGCAAATCTTACTGCAGCACCTTGGTTCGGATTGTTCAGCTTTGACTCATCAGAACTTCCAATCATTACAATCTATGCTCTTTACATTCCAATGTTCATTCAGTTTATGAGAAAAGAAAAGAATCTTCCAGCAGTAAAGAGATTTGTTCTCCCTGCTCTCGGTATTATCGGTTCAGCATTCATGGTATTTGCTGCTATTTACTCACACGGCTATCTTCCATATCTTGCAGCAAAAGAAAAGGGCGAATTCTCATGTCCGGTTCTTTTCTACCTTATCGTATTTGCAGTAATTATGGCAATCGGTATGCTCGTAATGAAACCAAAGAAAAAGACAAAATAAGATATACATAAAATAAACATTCAGCCTGTAAGGAAAAACCTTACAGGCTGTTTTTCTTGAATTTTTTTGCATATTAATATATAATATATTCAGCTTTTTAACGGAGGTATCCGAAATGAATGTTTATAAAAGTGTTTCTGAGTTAATCGGAAGAACTCCTTTGCTTGAACTGTGCAATCTTGAAAAAGAACTTAATCTTAAAGCAAAGGTATTTGCAAAGCTTGAATATTTTAATCCTGCAGGAAGTGTGAAAGACAGAGTTGCATTACATATGATAGAGGATGCTGAAAATAAAGGCATTCTGAAAAAAGGCTCTGTAATTATTGAACCAACCAGTGGAAATACGGGTATTGGCCTTACATCTGTTGCTGCATCAAAGGGTTATCGGCTTATTATCACAATGCCTGAAACCATGTCAGTTGAACGCAGAAAGCTTATTGCAGCCTATGGTGCAGAATTAGTGCTTACCGATGGTAGCCTTGGTATGAGTGGTGCTATCCAAAAAGCAGAAGAATTGGCAAAAGAAATTCCAAATAGTATTGTTGCAGGTCAGTTTGTAAATCCCGCTAATCCAAAGGCTCATTTTATGACAACAGGTCCTGAAATATGGGAAGATACTGACGGCAAGGTTGACATTTTTGTTGCAGGTGTTGGTACAGGCGGTACAATCACAGGCACTGGTGAATACCTTAAATCACAAAATGAAAATATCAAAATCGTAGGCATCGAGCCTTGCGACTCCCCTGTTCTTTCAGGTGGAAAAGCGGGTCCTCATCCGTTACAGGGTATCGGTGCAGGATTTGTTCCTGAAATTCTTAACACAGACATTCTTGATGAAATCGCAACTGTTTCAGGTGACGAGGCTTTTGAATCTGCAAGACTTCTTGCAACAAAAGAAGGTGTGCTTGTTGGAATTTCATCAGGTGCAGCACTCCACACAGCCATTGAGCTTGCAAAAAAAGAAGAAAACAAAGATAAAAACATCGTTGTTCTCCTCCCTGATTTAGGTGACAGATATTTGTCGACAGATTTGTTTTAAATATCACTAAAAAATTAAAGGTCATTCCGAAGAATGACCTTTTTGTTTTATAACTTTTTATCTTTTTCAAGGGATGCTTTTACAGCATCCATAACCGCTGTGTCAAAGCCTTCACTTTGAAGCTTTGCAACCCCTTCAATCGTTGTTCCACCAGGTGAACAAACACTGTTTATAAGTGCCCAAGGATTGTTTTCCTTATCCTCAAGAATCATCTTTGCACTACCGAGTACTGCTTGTGCACAGATTTTAAGTGCTTCATCCTTTTTCATTCCGTTTTTAACAGCCTCACGAGCCATTGAGTCAATGAACATAAAGGAATAGGCAGGTGAACATCCTGCTATAACACCAAAAAGCGGGAACTGACTTTCATCAAGCTCCATTACTTCACCGAAAGACTTACAAAGTCCCTTTACAAATTCGAGTGCTGTGTCATCTGTGTAGTTATTTTTGCAGACCGCACTCATTGAAGCACCGACTTTTGCATTGATATTTGGCATAACACGGACAATAGGTGTTTTCTCGTTAAGAAAACTACCGATATATTCAAGTGTTTTTCCCGCACCGATTGAAACAACTGTTGTGTTATTAAGCTTATCCTTAATCTGTGGTAAAACTACCGGAAAAACCTGTGGTTTAACTGCAAGAACAACAAACTCACAATTTTCTGCAAGTTCTTCAACTGTTGCACTTATATTTACACCGTATTCCTTATTGAGAAAATCTGCCTTCTGTGTATCAACATCAAACACGCAGATTTCTTCACCCTTAAGAACCTCTGATGTTACAGCACCACCGATTATGGCAGTTGCCATATTACCGCAACCAATAAAACCAAGCTTATACATAATTATTCAACGTCTGATGTACAGTGACAGCACTTTGTAGCATCAATAGCGATTTCACTCTTACAGAATGGGCAAACCTTTGTTGTAGGTTCTTCTTCAACAACCGGTTCTTCTTTAGCTGTCTTTGTTCTGAGAGAATTGATACCCTTAACAAGGCAGAAAATAACGAATGCAACGATAATGAAGTCAAGAATAACTGCGATAAAGTTACCGTATGTAAGAATAGCAGCACCTGCAGCTGTTGCTTCTTCAATTGTTGCATAATCGCCACCGTCAAGAGCTACAAACTTTGTTGCAAAGTCAGCACCCTTTAATGCAAGACCGATAAGAGGCATAATAATGTCGTTTACAAGTGAGTTGATGATTTTCTGGAATGCACCACCGATAATAACGCCGACTGCAAGGTCAATTACGTTACCACGCATAGCAAATTCTTTAAATTCTTTGAAAAATCCTTTCATTTTAAATCCTTCTTTCTTAAAAAATTATGTGATAATTATAACAATTATTATTTTAAATTTCAATATTATTTTACACCTGTTCCGTCAAAATCAGGTATAAAATCTATCTTTGCAGATGACTTTTCCTGCATAAAGCCATTCTTAAGACCTAAATCAAGAAAAAAATCGAGAACCTTGTTATATTCAGCAGTTGTGAGCCGTCTGTTAAGTTCTTTAAATTCCTTAATTTCACCATAAGGTGTATACTGATTCATAAGACTTATATATGTGTCATCCGGTAATTTTCCTTTTATCCATAAAAGTAAGTTTTTACTCTCATCCACATTTGCAGGTAAAACAAGATGACGGATAATTAAACCTTTCTGAATAATACCATTCTTGAACTCATTTTGAGGTTGCTGTCGATACATTTCAAGAATTGCTTTACCCGCTTTTTCAAAATAATCAGGACATTTTGCATACTTTTGTGACTTTTCACTGCTGAAATATTTAAGGTCAGGAAGATAAACATCAACCAGTCCCTCTAATTTTCCAAGTGTTTCTACACTGTCGTACCCTGAACTGTTATACACAACGGGAACTGATGGCTTATATTTATTAAGTGCCTCAATTAAAATATGCGAAAAGTGAGTAGGATTCACAAAATCAATGGTATGTACTCCCTTTTCTTCAAGCTCTTTGATAATTTCAATAAGTCTTTCTGTCGTGATGATTTCACCTTTGTTTTCGTGGCTTATGGGATAATTCTGACAAAAGCAACATTTAAGACTACATCCTGAAAAGAAAATTGCACCTGTTCCTCTATCCCCACTTATACAAGGTTCTTCCCAGTTATGAATATCAGCACGAGCTAAAACAGGATTCTGTGGCATTTTACAATAACCGTTACCTGTATTTCCATTTCTTTCAGCATTACATTCTCTCGGACAAAGATTACAGACCATATTTTCACCATCTTTCAGTTTCTAATTGTACCACATACCCACTTGATAATCAAATAAATTTAGAGTATAATATTTTTATTGATTTTGCGAGGTGATACTATGCTTCTTACAATGGATATAGGAAATACCAATATTAACATCGGTCTTTTTCAGGATGATGAGTTGACAGTCAGCGCAAGACTTGCTACTGAAAGGCAGAAAACTGATGACCAGTATGCTATGGATTTCACTAATATTTTTGTAATGCATAAAATTCAGTACAACGACATTTCAGGTGTTGTAATTTCTTCCGTTGTTCCTGAAATTACAGAATCAGTTACAAGTGCAATTAAAAAGCTTACAGGAAAAGATTCTTTAATTTTATCTCCCGGAGTAAAAACGGGTCTTAACATCTTAATTGACAATCCTGCACAATTAGGTGCCGATTTAGCCGCAGGTGCTGTTGGTGCAGTTGCAAATTATCCGTTGCCTGCATTCATTGTCGACCTTGGCACAGCAACAAAGGTTTGTGCAGTTGACAAGAATAAAGGCTTCAGAGGATGTATGATTGCTCCCGGTGTGCAAATCTCACTCAAAGCACTTACTGATACAAGTTCACTTCTTCCTACAATCAGCCTTGAGCCACCTAAAAAAGCTTGTGGTACAAATACTGTTGAAAGTATGCAGAGTGGTGTTGTATTGGGTACTGCCGCCATGATTGACGGCATTCTTGACAGATTCTGCGAGGAGCTTGGTGAGCCGGCTACAATAGTTGCAACAGGAGGTCTTTCATATTTCATTTCCCCTGTATGTGAACGAGAAATCGTATATGACCGTCACCTCATTTTAAAGGGACTTAAAGCAATTTACGAAAAGAACAACTAAATAATTATTTTATTCATCAATTATTTGCGTTGCATCCATCGTGAGCAACAGCAAGGAGGAATATAAATGTCAAACAAAAAATTAGACCGTAACAAAACGGTCAAGCTCACAACTGCAGGTATTCTTACCGCTGTTGTTATCGTATTTCAATTCATTGGTGCATCAATCAAATTCGGCACCTTCTCTGTTTCCCTTGTGCTAATTCCCATAGTAATTGGTGCAGCACTTTGCGAAAAGGGAGTCAGCACATGGTTAGGATTTGTGTTCAGTGTTGTTGTACTT
>JAZNTF010000164.1:0-1742 GCA_045591625.1 Candidatus Fimenecus sp. | reverse complement strand
GCCGAATCCTTCAATATTAAGAATTTCTTCTTTTGTTGCTGAAATTATATTATCGAGTGTCAAAAAGTGGTCAGAGAGTAATTTTGAAGCCTTTTGTCCGATATGACGAATTCCAAAAGCAAATAATAACTTTGATAAATCATTTTCCTTTGACTTTTCAATGGCATTTCGCATATTATCAGCGCTTTTTTTACCCATACCGTCAAGCTTTTCAATTTCGTCATAATCAATTCTGAAGATATCTGAAACCTTATTGATTAGCCCTTTGTTCAAAAGTGTTTCTAACACAGCGTCACCGAGACCTTCGATATTCATAGCATCTCGAGAACAAAAATGAATAAGTACTCTTAAAAGTTGAGCCGGACAATCAGGATTATCGCAACGAATTGCTGCTTCACCATCTTCACGATGCACAGGTGAATTACAGGACGGACAGAATACAGGCATTTCATAAGGAACAGCATCCTCTTCGTGCTTAATGACCGAAACAACCTCCGGAATAATGTCACCGGCCTTACGGATAATAACAGTATCCCCTATTCTGATACCCTTTTCAGTAATAAAGTCCTGATTATGAAGTGTAGCTCGACTTACAGTTGAACCTGCAACCAAAACAGGTTCAAAAACAGCAGTTGGAGTAAGCACACCTGTTCGACCAACATTGATTTCAATGTCAACAAGCTTTGTTTCCTTTTCTTCAGGCGGATATTTATAAGCCAATGCCCATTTAGGAAATTTAGCAGTACTACCGATAACTTCCCTCATAGAGAAATCATCAGTCTTGATTACCGCACCATCAATATCAAACGGTAATGTATATCGAATTTCACCAATTCGTTCAATTCCCTTTAATGTATCATCTATATTATTGAATTTATTAAAGAATGGAATTGTTTTAAATCCTAATTCCTTTAAAAATACAAGTGACTCGTAATGTCCTTTAATTTCTGCACCTTGAACCTGCTGAATATTGAAAACATAAATATCAAGGTTACGCTCTGCTGTTATTTTAGGATTTTTTTGTCTCAAGCTTCCTGCAGCTGCATTTCTTGGGTTTTTAAATGGCTTTTCACCATTAAGCTCCTGTTTTTCCACAATCTTTAAAAAGACTTCACGCGGCATATATACTTCGCCACGAACTTCAATAAACGGAATATCCTTTTTGAGTCTTAATGGAATTGATTTTATAGTACGAAGATTTGCAGTTATATCTTCACCCTGAACACCGTCACCACGGGTTGACCCTCGTGTAAACACACCATTAGTATACTCAAGCGAAACTGAAAGACCGTCAATTTTAGGTTCAACAACATATTCCGAATTTACGAATATATCTTTAACTCTTTTATCGAAATCACGAACTTCCTTATGGTTAAAAGCATCCTGCAGACTTTCCATTTTCACTGTATGAACTACGGTTTCAAAAAGTCCGTCAGCCTGACCACCTACTCTGTGTGTTGGTGAATCTGCAGTTAAAAGCTCAGGATACTCCTTTTCTATAGAATCAAGTTCACGCATCATCATATCATATTCATAGTCAGAGATATCATTTTCATTTTCAACATAATATCTGTAAATATGATGATTCAACTCTTTTCGGAGTTGTTCTGCTCTTATCTTCTTTTGTTCAAAATCAGTCATCTGTTTCACCTTAATTTATCAATATAATAAAAGCTGAAATATCTAAACAATTTCAGGGCATAATGTAGCAGGGTGATTTTATGAAAAACATTGAAAAATAC
>JAZNTF010000163.1:0-6470 GCA_045591625.1 Candidatus Fimenecus sp. | reverse complement strand
TGCACAAGGAATAAAAAAGATTAAATTTATACCTTGAGCTGTGATTTGAGGTGTGTTAGAGAATAGAGTAAGATAAATTATGAGAATACCGCCACCGCCAAAGCCCATCGACCCGATTAAACCTGACAAAAAGCCTGCAATTATCGGAACAACATTATTCATTTAAACAACAACCTCGTTCCTGCCCATATCATAAAACCTGCAAAAAATAATGTAAGGGTTTTGTTTGATATCCTTTTTATGAAAAATGTTCCTGCAATACTGCCAATTAATCCGGGTATCAGATATACATAAGTATCACTTATTTTCACATCACCGTTTTGAATATAAATATAAGCACTGATTATGGAAATCGGAAGCATAGTTGCAACAGCATTGATTTGAGCCTCTTTCTGACTTAATCCTGTCTTTTTATAAAAAGGAACTATCAACATTCCTCCACCTGCACCAAGTATTATATTTACAACACCAATTAATGTCCCATACAAGAATTTTTTGATTCCATTCATAATTACACCTCGTTATATATTACCCTGCAATTATAAAATTATGATTTGTCATTATGACCAAGGAGTAGAAAAAATCCCTTAACAAGAGAATTTTATTCACCTATAATGTTATTGTAAATTAAGAAAAACTAAGGTATCATTATCTTGTAGCTACAAGTAATTTTCAGAAGGTGATTATATGACAATCTATTTTGGTGAAAATCTTAAACGATTGCGTAAAGAAAAAGAATTGACTCAAGAAACTCTCGCAGAATTTTTAGGAGTATCATTTCAAACAATCAGCAAATGGGAAAGGGGAGAAACATATCCTGACATTACAATTCTTCCCGTTATAGCCTCCTTTTTCAATGTATCTATTGATGATTTGTTAGGTGTCGATAAAGCACATAAAGAACAAAAAATCAACGGATATCTGGAATTATATGAACAGTGGCGATTAAAAGATACTCCTGAAACATTTAAGGAATTCAAAAGTGCGATTAAAGAGTTTCCCGGTGAATACAGTATTCTTATAAGATATATGGAACTATTAAGATGTGAATGTGATTTCAGAGATGAAAAAGCAACACAAGAGTTAGTTTCAATTTATGATAATATTCAAAAACATTGTACTGACGATAGTATAAGAATGTGGTCAAAGCGTAATATGTGTCAGCATTTGAACAGATTAGCATGTTGCACAAATAATGAAAGCTATCAAAAACAAGCAGTTGAAATTCTTTCTGAAATGCCTTCTTTACATAATTCAAAAGAATTTATTGCAATAACAATTACTGAAGATGTTGAAGAGTATTATAAGGCTTGTAAAACTGCTATTACTGAGTCACTTTATTTGCTGGATAATTGCTTTGCTCATTATTGTTATTATGATAATAATTTTAAAACTGAATATAAAATCAAAGTTGTAAAAAATGTAAATTCACTTTTTCATATATTTTATAAAGATGGTAATTTTGGAAAGAATTGGATGCATCTTGTGTATAATTATGGACATTTAGGTCATTGGCATCATGAGTCAGGTAAAGATGAAGAAGCACTTAAATATCTAAAAAAAGCAGCAGAATATGCTATTCAATGTGATTTTATTCTTAATAATACTGAAACGGTAGCTAAATTCTATGAGCAAGAAAAAGATTATAGGGAAATGAATATGTGTACTCGTATGAAGGAGCTTATGACTAAGCATTATCCCTTATCCGATGAGTTTAAATTAAAACCCGAATTTCAAGAAATCATTAAAATGTTAGAATAATTGTAGCGGACGATGTCCACATCGTCCCGAAACAAAAAGAGATTGTGTGAACAATCTCTTTTTCTATATCTTTTCACTTTTTCACAGTTTTCAAATGTAACTCTTTCAGTCCGTCAACTTCATCGCATATTTCTTTAAGATTACAAGTAGAACAATCAAACAACACATTATCAAAAATATGATTTAAAGCAGATGTTGTCTGACTTATTTTCTTTGCAACTGAATTGAGCTTTTCAAAATCACAGTCATCGGTTACAAAGTATATTTCAGCACTTTTGACATAAGGAAACTTAAGATATTCTTTCAAAAGCGCATTTCCGTAATCGGAGAATGTAACACCTGATTTTATGGCCTTTTTGCTGACTCTTATTTGCTCTCGCATATTAAGAGCAGATGCTCTTGTCATAAATCCGTCAACGGATAAATGGTATCTTAATGCTTCCAATTCTTTGATTTTATTGAATGTGTCTTGCTCATTCTTAAAATCTTCCATTTGTACAAATACAAACTTTGCAAAAGAGGAATCACACTTGATTTCATTAAGGTCATTTCCTTGTAAAAATACAGAATTTGAGAAAACTATATCACTTGAAACAGCAAGACTGCTTACACAGGACTTATTATTTCCACCAAGCTCAAATGCAGTATCTAACAAGAATATCACAGAATTTTTATCACTTACATCAAGCGATTTTCCGACTGGAAGTGCCTTTGAATTACTTAAATTGCTCTTAATTTCATTGATAAGGTTATTATATAATCTCATTATAATTTCTTATCTCTTTTCATTTTGTCATAGTGTTTCTGCAACCAGTCATAAATAACTCTTACAAGTTTCATATCAAGGTTGAACCAATAAATGGCAAAAGTTATAAGGAAAAGTGCAAGAATAACACCAAGAATTATAAATAATATTTCCATATTAGTTCTCCTTTGCAAGTCCCTTTTGACGAGCATATTCGGCAGCACCTAAAGCACCCATAAGCTGAGGGTCGGTTTTAAGCTCAACAACATTGATTTTAAGAACCTTTTCAATTGCCTTTTTAAGACCGTCATTTTTAGCACAACCACCTGTAAGTGTAATGCTGTCAACTGCACCTGATTTTTTAGCCATAACGAAACAACGTTTTGCAACTGCCAACTGAATACCTGCAGCGATTTCGTCCATAGGTTTACCTTCGCCAACAAGTGAAATAACTTCTGATTCAGCAAAAACAGTACACTGTGCAGTAATCGGAATAGTATTTTTAGCATTAAGTGAAAGCTTTGAGAATTCAGGTAAAGTCATTTCAAATGCGTTTGCCATTGCTTCATAGAATCTGCCTGTACCTGCAGCACATTTATCGTTCATAGCAAAGTTTTTAACAGTGCCGTCTGTGTCAATTGAAATACCCTTAACGTCCTGACCCCCGATATCGATAATTGCCTTAACTTCAGGATTTGTTACATGAACACCCATAGCGTGACAACTGATTTCAGAAATGTTTTCGTCAGCAAAAGGAACCTTATTTCTACCATAACCTGTACCGATAAGATATGTAAGCTCTTTTGCAGAATTCAAGCCATTAACTTGTGCTACTGCATCATCAAGTGCGATTTCAGCACTCTGCACAGGGTTGATTTTACTTCTGTTTGTAACATTGGCAACCATATTGCCATTTTCATCAAGAATTACACATTTTGTATATGTTGAGCCAACGTCGCATCCGCCAAAATATTTCATAATTATATCTCCTTTAATTTACCAAGCTAAATCGTCTTCAAAATCCACAAGAGAAGCATCGAGAGGCTCTTCCTGTAAAACTGTCTGCATATATTTGTTAACCTGGTCACGCATTTCTCGTCTTGAAATTGTGCGTGGGTCCATAAGGTCTTGTTTAACCCAGATAAAGTTAATATTTCTTTCTCTTGCCTGGTCATCAAAAATACCTGTAAGACCGTCCATACCCTTACAAGAAATCTGGTCGTACATAATTACTGTATCAGCATTGTATTCATCAACGATTCTCCAGAGCTCGTCAACAACGTTCTGATAACCGCCTTTGGTGTGTTTTCTCATGATTGAACGCTGATATGTTTTAGCAAGGTCTTTAAGTGATTGTTCTTTATCTTCTGTATCAATGTGTAAGTATGAAATCATTGTTTCCATATCCATAACAACATTGACACCCCAACAGTTTTCAAGCCAGTTAGCAAAGCTTGTGTAGTAGTTAGCAGGGCAGGACCATACAACCGCACGATGACGCATTTCTTTTGAAACAGGAGTTTTCTTTTCATAAGCCTTCATCATTATTTTATTGACTTTTTTGTCAACCTTAAGGAATCTTTCGTTTGTACCACCTGAAAGATTGAAATAGAAAATTCTGTAAAGCCAGAAACAAGCACCTGTCATCTGAGGATATTCAGTTCGGTTAACATCCCATTTTTGTAGTTCATATTCAAGCTGTTCGTTGTACTGCTTCATTCTCTTGAAATATGCATCCCAATCAAATTTTTCACCGGTTTGCTTTTCAATGAACTCAATAAGAGATTTAATTTCATCAACACCATATTCCTGAACATCCTCACCATTATATCGAAGAGGAATACCAAAGAAATGTGTAGGTAACTGCAATCTTCTGTCAAGAAACGATGAGTTCATAATAGATCCGTCACAAGGCATATTTGTACCAATCATACAGCAACCCATTTTCGGATAATCATCTTCAATTGCAACACCTGCTTCAGCACTCGGAAGAGGGCAAACGTCAGCAGGAACACCAAAGCTTTCAACAACCTCAAGGTATGGAGGTGTAATCTGCTGGTCAACCATTGATGCCAGGAAGATAGGTAATGTCTGTAATGGCACAGGAATAAGATTCGGGAAACCTGTAAAGATTTCGTTAGGAACAATTTCATCCATTAAAACAATTTTCTTTGAAAGCTTATTATTTGGATTGATTTTTTCATCGGCCTTTAATGATAAGTTAATCAAATCAGTTGTATGCTTAACTATCATATTGTAGTGAAGATGAGCCATTTTAAGTTGTGGTCCACGAAGACCTGCAACATGACGGTCAATAAATGAAGGAGCTGTAAGATAAGATGCCATCCAACGGTATCTCCAAATACCTTTAACTGTAGATACAGGAGCTTTAAGAGCCATTTTAATAATATCTTTCCAGTTTACAAGCCAACGGTAATAGTCATACATAGTGTCTTTAAAGCCACGCCATTCTCTGTGCTTTAATAAGGCAGTATGTTCTTTATAAAGTTTACCGTAATTATCCATTTTCTCTCATCTCCTTTGCTTTCTGAATTTTCTTGATTTCAAGACTTTCAACAAAAGCCTGAACTCGTGTTCGAAGCTGTCCTGATGCCGATGCAGTATATTGTCTGTCAACTGCAGCTGTCGGAACACCATAGTCACCACTCATAACATATGATGCAAGGGCGCGTTCGTAACCCCAATATTCACAGAATTTAATCTGTTCATACATAACACCGTCAGCGTGGTAGGTGTCAACTAATTCTTTAACGTAATCGCGTCTTTCCTGAACCTTTTCGTGACTCATATATCTTGGACACTGACTTGTCTTCATATAATGAAGAGCAATCTGTGTAAGAACATCATCTTCATCATTAAGAATGATTTCTTCACGACCCGGCATTGAACCGAAACAGAATCTGTCAGCAACAACCAATGCACCACTGTCTTCAATAAGCTTTGTAAAGTCAGGGTCGTCCATTTCAGAACCAACTACCACAAGTTTTGCACGATAGTTTTTCTTCTGGTCAGGTTCTCTTGTCTTTAATTCTTCAGCAGTTTCACGAAGCTTGTCAAGAATTAAGTATTTAGGACAACAGTATGTAGCAACACAAAGAACATGGAACTCGTATCCTGTAATTCTTGGGTTTTCTTCTTTTCTGTATTCGCCGATTTCAGTAATAAGACGGCAGATTTCATTGTGTTCTTCAACAGCCTTACGAAGTGCTTCATCACTTGTATCAATTCCGTAAACTTCACTGAGCTTATCAAGAACCTTTACTCTCAACTGATTTGCATAGTGCTTAACAGTATGTTTTTCAATTTTGAAAGGTGAGTCAACAAAAGTTACAAAGAACTTGTCATTTGGAACAAGCTTAAGGAGTTCAAAATGCTCATAAGTACGGTTCATTTCAGAACAGGTTTCAGAACCGATAAGAGCTGAAAGAAAGTTATAACCACCCTCAATACCTCTTTCAAGTATAGCTTTTGAGTAGCCACAAAGGAAGGAACTCATATAATAAGTCGCAATATCCATTGAGCCTGTTCTTGGTGCCCTGAGTCTTACTGAAAAACAATTGTCGAGATTGAGTAATACCTCAGGAATGTGATAGCAAGTGTAGGCAATAGCAAGCTTACCATCATTTGTTGCCTGTTTTACAAGGTCATTATTTGCCTCTTGCAACAGATTTTCAAAATAAATTAAATGCTTTAAATCCTTCATTTATATAACCCCAATTTCATTAAGTGCTTTTTTGACGCCATTAACAACATTTGATTCAGCAGGAAGATTAAAAATGTTTTCTCCTTTGATATCAAATACGGATAAGTTTTTATCATCCTCAATGTAGCTGAGAACAGGAATACCGTTGGTATCAATGTAGTCTTTAAGACTTGCATCAGCCATACGATTGATGATTACACCGATTTTTTCATACATAACAAGTTCATCAGCAACATTTTT
>JAZNTF010000162.1:0-13682 GCA_045591625.1 Candidatus Fimenecus sp. | reverse complement strand
GTCTTATTGAGGAATGAGAATAACTACTTGTTATAAAAAAGAGGAAAAATCATGAGGGATATGCCTGTTTTAAAGTGGATATTTAAAAATTGCGGTAAGCGAGGTAAAGAGATTATATCTCTTGTTTTGCTTAACGCTTTAAATGCCGGTACTGCAACAATGTTTGCCATGACATCGAAAACTGTTATGGACTGTGCACAAAATGGCAACAAAGAAGAGCTGTATAAAAATTGCGGTTTGCTTTTAATATTGATTTTTACACAGTTATTTACAAGAATATTTTCTTCACTTATTCATGCAGTAAGTCAAGGTAAGGCAGAAATAAGTCTTAAATCGACGGTTTTTTCAAGACTTGTCTATGGTAAATACGCAGAGTCCACAGAAAAACATAGTGGAGATTTAATGACTCGCTTGACATCCGATGTAACAATGGTAAGTGAGCAATATGTTAATCTGTTGCCAAGAATTGTTTCCACATCGGTTAGATTAGTTACGGCAGTAATTGCACTGTATTCTATCGACAAGAGATTTTTCGTATTATTCTTTGTTTGTGCAATTATAGTACCTTTGGCTGCGGTTGTAACAAGAAAATATATTAAAAAAATTCACAGAAGACTTTGCGAAAAGGAAGCAACAGTACGTTCCTTTATGCAGGAGATGATTGAAAACCTTTTTGCAGTAAAAGTATTTGGAATAGAAGACAAAATATTAGGCATATCAGCAAAGCAGCAAAAAAGTCTTTATCGTGAAAAGGTTAAACGAGTGGCAGTTTCTGTTTTAACAAGAAATATGTTTTCATTTGCATTTACATTAGCTTATGTAATTGCTGTTGTATATGGTTCTTACGGAGTTTTGGAGGGTACTATTACCTTTGGCTCAGTTGTTGCAATTATACAGCTTGTCGGTCAGCTTCGTGCACCAACTACAGGTATGACAAGTGTATCTACTGCCTTTTATGGTATGACTACATCAGCACAAAGACTTATGGAGGTTTCAGGAACAGAAAATGAGAAAAAAGAATATCCTGAAATGAATTATGATGAATTTATAAAAATACGTGTAGAGGATGCAACCTTTGGTTACAGAGATGAAACTGTTATTAATAACGCAAACTTTACAATAAACAAAGGTGAATTTGTTGGTATCAAAGGTCCATCAGGTGCGGGTAAAAGCACCTTGTTTAAGTTGATTACAGGTCTTTATCCGCTTGATAGCGGTAGTGCAGTTGTGGAAACTACAAAAGGTGAAATGGACTGCAAATATACGAAGAGAATGTTTTCATTTGTTCCGCAGGATAATATGCTTTTCAGCGGGACAGTCAGAGAAAACATTACAATTCTTAATCCTCAAGCTACCGATGAAGAAATCAGAAAAGCACTTGAGAATTCAGCGGCTGAATTTGCTTATGATTTAGATGGCGGATTGGATTTCGTGCTTGGTGAATCAGGTGCAGGTATTTCACAGGGACAGGCACAAAGACTTGCCATTGCAAGAGCACTTTTAGGTAAAGGAAAGGTTCTTTTGATGGATGAGGCTACGAGTGCTCTTGACAGCGAAACCGAAAAGACAGTTATGAAAAAACTTAAAGAAAATGACGACATTACGGTTGTGTTCATTACTCATCGTGAAATGGTACTTGAGGATTGTGATAGAACAATAACCGTTGCGAACGGTTCTGTTTCAGAAAATTAAGTAATTAAAAAATTGCTCGCAGATATTAAAAACTGTGAGCAAAATTTGTGTGTATATAAGGAATTTGAAAAATGACAGAGACAAAGAATATTCCACCAAAGGAAAATAAAATGGGTACAATGCCCATAGGCAGGCTTTTAGCATCAATGGCAACACCAATGATGATTTCTATGCTTGTTCAGGCGTTTTATAATATTGTTGACAGCATTTTCGTGTCACAATTAGGTGAAGATGCTCTTAATGCAGTTTCTCTTGCTTTTCCGTTGCAACAGCTTATGATTGCTGTTTGTGGTGGTACATCAGTAGGTATGAACGCTATGCTTTCGCGTTCTTTGGGCGCAAAACAATTCGAAAAAGCAAACAAGATTGCAAATACAGGTGTATTCCTTTTCCTTTGCAGTTCAGCTGTGTTTACATGTATTGGAATATTCCTTTCCCGACCATTTTTCTTAGCTCAGACGGATGTTCAGCAGATTGTGGATTACGGAACAGATTATGCTTCTGTATGTCTTGGTTGTTCAATCGGTATCTGTAGTCAGTTCTGCTTTGAAAAGCTTTTACAGTCAACAGGAAAAACCACACACTCAATGATTGCACAGTTGATTGGTGCGGTAATCAACATAATTCTTGACCCTATTCTTATATTCGGCCTTTTGGGTATGCCTAAATTAGAGGTTCTCGGTGCCGCGATAGCAACTGTTTCGGGACAGATTGTTGCAGCACTTGTAGCAATAGCATTCAACATTAAATGCAATAAAGAAATTCATATTACAACAAGGCTTATTCGTTGGGATAAGGATATTGCAAAGGAAATCTACAAAATCGGTTTACCTTCAATTATAATGCAGTCAATCGGTTCTGTTATGACCTTTACAATGAACAAAATTCTTATTGCATTTACAACAACAGCAACAGCAGTATTCGGAAGCTATTTTAAGCTTCAGAGCTTTGTGTTTATGCCTATTTTCGGCTTGAATAACGGTATGGTTCCGATTATTGCATACAATTATGGTGCAAAAAGATATGACAGAGTAAAGAAAACTATAACATTATCCATTGTTTCAGCAATGACAATTATGCTGTTTGGATTGTTGGCATTTGAATTGATTCCTGATGTTCTGTTGTCTTTCTTCAATGCTTCAAAGGAAATGTTGAAAATTGGTGTTCCGGCATTGAAGATTATCGGTACGCATTATATCTTCGCAGGTTTCTGTATTATAGCAGGTTCAGTTTGTCAGGCAATCGGAAAGCCTATTTATAGCCTTATTGTATCTGTTTGTCGTCAGCTTGTTGTACTTCTACCATCAGCGTGGTTGCTTTCT
The DNA here is from genome assembly GCA_045591625.1 of Candidatus Fimenecus sp. Lineage (GTDB taxonomy): Bacteria > Bacillota > Clostridia > Oscillospirales > Acutalibacteraceae > Fimenecus. The sequence continues at coordinate 10,668 of JAZNTF010000162.1, read as the reverse complement.
CTGACAGGACGACTTGAATTGGTATGGTTTGCATTTCCTATTGCAGAGTGCTTCTCATTGGTGTTGAGTACAATTTATTTGAGCAAAACAATGCGACGAGCAAAAGAAAAAATGAAGGATATTATTATATAAATTATAATTTGTTACAAGTTATATAATTAAAGGGAAAGACTGAAAAATGTCTTTCCCTTTTGTGTTTTTATTTGTTAACTACATTCTGTGGTTTTCCATCAAGATATGCAAAAATATTTTCTTTTAAAATATTCATGAGTCTTTCGCGTGTTTCAAATCCTGCCCACGCTATATGAGGTGTTATAAAACAATTTTTTGCAGTAAGTAAAGGATTATCTGCTTTTGGTGGTTCGACTGTAAGTACATCAAGTCCTGCACCGCGAAGTTTATCATTATTCAAAGCATCGGCTAAATCCTTATCGTTTACGACAGGTCCGCGACTTGTATTTATGATAATTGCACTATCCTTACATTTGTCGATAAATTCTTTATTTACGAGATTTGTTGTTTTTTCTGTAAGAGGACAATGGAATGAAATAATGTCACTTGTCTTTGCAAGTGTGTCCATATCAACCCACTTGAAGTTTTTGCGGTGACTCTGGTCTGTCTCGTGACCTGAAACAGCCTGTATATTCATTTTGAATGCTTCTGCAATATCTGCAACAGCCTGACCAATCTGTCCAAAGCCTACAATACCGAGTGTTTTTCCACATAATTCTGTAAGTGGAGTTTTCCAGTAACAGAAATCAGGACAAGATGACCATTCTCCGTTTTTAACGCTTTCACTATGTAAACCAACGGCATTCGTTATTTCAAGAATGAGTGAAAAGGTAAGCTGTGCAACTGCATTTGTCGAATAAGCAGGAATGTTTGAAACAGGAACACCGATTTCCTTTGCGTATTCCCAGTCAACAATATTATATCCTGTTGAAAGAAGGGCAATATATTTAAGATTAGGTAGGCTCGAAAGAGTTTCCTTTGTCAGTGGAGTTTTGTTTGTGAGAATAATGTCCGCACCTTCGCATCTTTCGAGAATTTTGTCTCCCGGTGTGCGATGATGTATATGACAATCTCCTAATTTCAGGAGCCATTCCCAAGAAAGGTCTCCCGGATTGAGAGCATAAGAATCAAGGACAACTATTTTCAAAAAATCACAACCTTTTATAATCTTTATATAACACATAATATTCTATCACAAATTAATATAATATAACAATAAAAACATTGACCTTTTTTAATAAATATTATAAAATTACAATGTGTGAAAATTTCCAGAATGGAGAATTTGATGGAAAAGAAAAATCTGAACAGAAAGAAAGCGTTGAATTTTACGTCAATCGGACTTTTTGTTGCGGCAATAGTAATTGCGGTTATTACTGTTGTTATGAGCACTAAGGTTGCAGAAGGCGGATGGGCAGAGTTTTTACACACTCTTGACAGATTACAGGACTTTATTGTGTCTCTTGATGATAAGTATCTTATTGTCATTGCCATTTTGTTTGTGTATGTATTGAGAGGATTTTTACCTATACCATTTCCGTTTATATTGATTATGACAGGTGTTATTTTCAGACCTGTTAACGCTATTCTGATAAATACTTTAGGAACATCGATTGTTCTTTTAATAACATACTACTGGGGGAAGATTACCAACGGTGGTGTAGCTATTAAAAAACTTGAAAAATACGATAATATACGCGAAATGATGAGCCACCACGGCAAGACAAAGCTAGGTGTGCTGGTGGCGTTAAGACTTGTACCGTCGGTGCCTATGAATATGGTTAGTAAGGCTTACGGTGGAATGAAATTCCCTTTAGATGGGTTTATGGTAGCGTCACTTTTAGGATTTTTCCCAAAAATCTGGGTTTATTCTGTAATGGGTGGAAATATCGCACAACCATTTACCTGGCGTTTTATGGGACCGATTATATTCTTGTTAATTTTATCGGGTTTTGTAACCTTGATTGTAAATACTACCTTAGAGCAAAGAAAAGGAGAAAATAAAAATGTCAAAAATTCAGATGCTTAAAGATGCTATTATGAATGGCGAGTATGATGCTCGTTTTAAGAGAGTTTATGTTACAGAAGAGGCTGTTAAAGCACAGTATGAAAGATATGTAAGTCTTGCAAATGATTTTGCAGAGATTTTCAGTGAAGACAGAGAAGCAAGACTTTTCTCAGCACCGGGCAGAACAGAGGTTGGCGGTAACCATACTGACCACAACCATGGTCGTGTTCTTGCAGCAGGTATTAATCTTGATGCTATTGCAGTGGCTTCAAAAAATGACGAAAATATCGTTCGTGTTAAATCTCGTGGATACAAGATGGACGTTTGTGATATTACTGACCTTGAAATCAAAGAGGATGAAAAAGGTCATTCTCCTGCTCTCGTTCGTGGTATGTGTGCAGGTTTCCTTAAATACGGATACAAAATCGGTGGTTTTGACGCTGTAACAATGTCAAGCGTTCTTTCAGGCTCAGGACTTTCATCATCAGCAGCATACGAGGTGCTTGTTGGTACAATGCTCAACTACCTTTATAATGACGGTCAGGTTGATGCAATCACAATCGCAAAGATTGCACAGTATGCAGAAAACGTATATTTTGATAAGCCTTGCGGACTTATGGACCAGATGGCTTGTTCAGTAGGTGGATTTGTTACTATCGACTTTAACAATCCATCTGAACCAATCGTTAATGAAGTTAAGTTTGATTTCGCATCATCAGGTCACTCACTCTGTATCGTTGATACAAAGGGTAGCCATTCTGACCTTACAGACGACTATGCTGCAATCCGTAGTGAAATGGAAGCAGTTGCGGGATGTTTCGGTAAAAATGTTCTTCGTGAGGTTGACGAAGAGGAATTCAAGAAGAATATTCCTGCTGTACGCCAGAAGGTTGGCGACAGAGCAGTTATCCGTGCAATGCACTTCTTTGCAGATAATGACAGAGTATTAAAGGAAGTTGACGCTCTTAAAAACGGTGATTTTGAAACATTCAAATCATACATACTTGAAAGTGGCGATTCTTCATACAAGTATAATCAGAACGTATTCTCAGTTAAAAAGCCACAGGAACAGCCTGTTTCATTAGCTCTTGCTATCAGCGAAAGCATTCTTAAGGGCAAGGGTGCATGGCGTGTTCACGGTGGTGGATTTGCAGGTACAATTCAGGCGTTCGTTCCAAATGATATCCTTGCAGATTACAAAAATGCAATGGAAGGTATCTTTGGTGAAGGAAGCTGTTATGTATTGATTATCCGTCCGGTTGGTGGCGTAGAAGTATAATTTTTGGCATATTTCTCGCAATACTTCGTGGTTTTCGGCTCGCAGTATACCTGATACAGCTTCGCCTCCACCACATTGTCTTGCAAAAAATCTGCTCAAAAATGTGGTTTGTATAGATTTCCTACAAATCAAAAAAGCAAACAAATAAAAATAAGGTTGATTTAAATGACAACTATCGAACTTTTAAAAAATTTGACTTCTCCTGCAGGTGTTGCAGGAGAAGAATCAAGCTCCTTTGAGTCTTTAAAGGGGCTTTTTTCACTTTATGGAGATGTTTCTTGTGATACAACGGGGAACATAATAATTCACAAAAAGGGTAAAGGAAAACATATTCTTCTCGATGCACATCTTGATACAATCGGCTTTGTTGTAACGGGCATTACTGACGATGGCTTTGTCCGTGTGCAAAAAGTCGGTGGAGTTGATATGCGTACTGTGGAAGGTATGGAATTGACTTTACACGGTGTAAAGGATATTTATGGTGTTGTTTGTACTGTTCCTCCTCATCTTTCAGATGGTGAGAATAAGGTTTCGGCAGACGGTACGGCGATTGTTGATGTCGGTATGACAAAAGAAGATGCTGAGAATGTAATTTCAGTTGGTGACAGAGCATCATTCAGAAGTGATTTTTCAGTTCTTAACGAAAATGTTGTGTCTTCACCATATATTGATGACCGTGGCGGTATTGCGGTGCTTTTAAAGGCTCTTGAATACGCAAAAACAGAAAAAGAAATCACACTTGTTTGCTCTGCACAGGAAGAAACAGGTGGAGCAGGTGCTAATTGTGCATCGTTTAATGTGCAGCCTGATTTGTCTGTTTCTGTTGATGTAAGCTTTGCAACAACTCCTGATTCAAGCGAAAGAGAATGCGGAAAAATGAATGGTGGTGCGATGATAGGATATGCACCGATTCTTGACAGAAGCTATACTGAAAAGTTGGTGGAGATTGCAAAAGAAAAGGATATTCCTTATCAAAAAGAAATTATGAATGGTCGAACAGGCACAAATGCTGACCATATTACAATATCAAAGGGTGGAATCCCATCCGTATTGGTGTCAATTCCCATAAGATATATGCATACTCCTGTTGAAACAGTTGATGTACGTGATATTGAAGCTTGTGCTAAGCTCGTTGCAGAGTTTATAGAAAGGGTGTGAGAATATGAATTTTGGACTTTTGAAAACCCTTTGTGAGCTTAATGGTACATCGGGTGACGAAAAAAATGTGCGGGATTTCATAATCTCACAGTTGCCTGATGATTGTGAATATACAGTTGACCCAATGGGCAATCTTATTGTCAATAAAAAAGGTGAAAAAAAGCCTGAAAACAAGGTTGCACTCTTTGCTCATATGGATGAGGTTGGTTTTATTGTTACTTACATTCACGAAAATGGTTTTGTAAATGTTGCTAATGTAGGCGGAATTGACAATTCAGCATTATTTGGTAAAAAAATAACTGTAAATGGTAATATCGGTGTGGTTGGAGGAAAGGCTATTCACCAATGTTCAGGTGATGAAGCTAAAAAAATTCCTGATATTGCGGATGTGTGTGTTGATTTTGGCTTTGAAAATAAAGAGATAGCAGAAAAACACCTAAATCTGGGTGACTATGGCTACTTTAAATCAGACTTTATTGAATTTGGTAGTGATATGATTAAGTCAAAAGCACTTGATGACCGTTTGGGCTGTGCTATTATGATTGAGCTTTTGCAGAAAAAGTCAAAAATTAACTACACCTGTGTTTTCACTGTACAAGAAGAGGTCGGCACTCGTGGTGCGATAGTTTCTGCATATACTGTAGAGCCGGATTATGCTATTGTAATTGAGACAACAACTGCATCTGATATTCCGGATACACCTGAAAATAAAAAGGTTTGCAAGGTTGGTAATGGTGCAGTTGTATCCTTTATGGACAGAGGAACAATATATAATAAAGATTTATATAAAAAAACAAGAGAAATTGCAGATAAGAATGGTATTCCTAATCAGACAAAGACCGTTGTTGCAGGTGGTAATGATGCTGCGGCAATTCATAAGGCAGCCGGTGGAATTAAGACTGTTGCAGTATCACTGCCTTGCAGATATATTCATTCTGCATCATCTGTTGGCAGTAAAAAGGATATGGAGTCAGTAAAATCACTCTGCGAAGTATTGCTCGAGGAGTTTGCCAATGGTTAAATCTCTCCAATTTATTGATGAGTCGGTTTTTAACTATCTTGGTGAAGACGATTATGCTCAGTTTGTTGCTTTGACAGGGCTTTGTGACGGAATAAGGCTTAATGATGGTGTTGTGTGGGTGCAATATAATGAATTGGATGAGATTACAGCTATTGCAACCAAAAGCAGAAATGGTAAAAATCTTGTTTTTGCAAGTGAAAACAGTGATAAAACCGAGTTGGGTTTTATCACGGAAAAAGATGATGAAACACAAATAGATGAAAAATATCTAATGAAGAAATCTGTGAAAAATAACTGTCTCGAAAAAGGGGCGGACAGAGCAGATTATATGAAGATAAAAAGCCTTAACAGTGAGGATAAGGACAAGCATTCCGATATTGTGGCTTTGAAAGCATTACTTAATAGTATGAATAAGTGTGAGGGAGCAATAATAAGTCGGAATGAAGAGGAAATAAGTGGCGGATTTATAACCTTTAGTCAAAAAATATCTTTGATAACGGATATATATACCAATGACAAGTACAGAAATCAAGGTTACGGGAAAAGAATAGTTGAAAAATTACTAAAACTCTCAAAGAATGAAAGTGTGTATCTTGTTTCAAAAGAACACAATTTAGAATTTTACAAAAAATGCGGTTTTCAAATCGTAAAAGAAATATATGATTATAAAGGATAGTTTAAAATGTTTTTTGAAATCAGTGAAAGAGTAAAAGAACTTTCTGCAATTGCACTCAAAAAAGCAGAAACAGTTTTTGGAAGAATTGATGAATTAACTGAATACAATCAGCAAAAAGTGCTTTCTGCATTTATCAGAAACAGAGTTGATGAAACGGATTTCAATACTTCCACAGGCTATGGCTATGGTGACAAGGGCAGAGAGAAGCTTGATGTTCTCACAGCAGATATTTTCGGTGCTGAGAGTGCGATTATCCGTGCAGGTGCTTTGGCAAGCGGTACTCATACTCTTGCAGTTTGTCTTTATGGTATTCTTCGTCCAAACGATACTATGCTTTGTGTAACAGGAACACCGTATGACACACTCCAATCTACAATTGGATTGAACGGCAAGAATATGGGTGATGGTACACTTCTTGATTTTGGTGTGCATTATGCTCAGGTTGACCTGACGGAAGATGACGAGCTTGATTATGATGCTATTGAAGAAGCAGCAAGTGATAAGGCTGTAAGAATGGTATATCTTCAGCGTTCTCGTGGTTATTCACTTCGTCATACAATTTCAGTTGATGAAATTGAAAAGGTTTGCGAAATTGTACATAGAGTTAATAACCGTGCAATCGTTATGGTTGATAACTGCTATGGTGAATTTACTGAAAGAAAAGAGCCAACTGAGATTGGTGCTGATTTAATGGCGGGTTCACTTATTAAGAATGCAGGTGGCGGAATTGCTGCTTGTGGAGGTTATATTGCAGGTCGTAGGGATTTGGTTGAGCTTTGTGGTTACAGACTTACAACTCCGGGACTTGGTACAGAGGTTGGCGCAACTCTTGGACAGAACAGAAGCGTGTTTATGGGTCTTTTCAATTCACCCCATGTTGTTGGTGAAGCACTTAAAACTGCAGTTTTTGCTGCATCTGTATATACAGAATTAGGTTTCAAGGTTACTCCGACCGTGGAGGAAGACCGTCACGATATTATTCAGGCAATCTGTCTTGAAAATTCAGAAAATCTTGTCGCATTCTGTCAGGGACTTCAAAAGGGAGCTCCCGTTGACTCTTATGTAACACCAGAACCTTGGGATATGCCGGGATATGATAGTCAGGTTATTATGTCAGCTGGTGCTTTTACATCAGGTTCATCAATTGAACTCTCTGCCGATGCTCCACTTCGTGAGCCTTTTGCAGTATGGATGCAGGGCGGTCTTAATTTTCACAGTGGTAAAATCGGCGTAATGCTTGCAACAGAAGAAATGCTTAAGAGGGGATTGATAAAATGAAACTTATGCATTTGAAAAGTGGTACTGATGTCCGTGGCGTTGCTGTTGCAACAGAAAAATATCCGGAAATTCAGTTGACGGATGATGTTGTAAAATTTATCTCAGCATCATTCATAAGGTTTTTAAGTGAAAAAACAAATAAAAAATACAATGAATTAACAGTTTCTGTCGGTCATGATTCAAGAATTTCTGCTGACAGAATCAGAGAGGCAGTTATTTCAGTTGTGAGCGGTATGGGTGTTAATGTGCTCAATTGCTCATATTGTTCGACTCCTGCGATGTTTATGACAACTGTTACAAAAGACTGTCATGGTGCAATTCAGATTACTGCTAGCCACCATCCTTTTGACAGAAACGGACTCAAATTCTTCACTCGTGACGGTGGTTTGTCAGGCAATGAATTAAAGTCAATTCTTCAGTCTGCTGAAAATGAAATTATTGAAACAGTAGATAGCATAGGAACAGTTACTGTTGTGGACTATATTTCCGAATATGCAGAAATTCTTCGTAATATGATTAAACAGGAAGTGAATGCAGAGGAGTATGAAAAGCCTCTTTATGGGTTTAAAATTGCTGTTGATGCAGGTAATGGTGTGGGTGGTTTCTATGCTACCCAGGTTTTAAAGCCACTTGGTGCAGATGTATCAGCAAGTCAGTTTTTAGACCCTGACGGAATGTTCCCGAATCATATTCCGAATCCTGAAAACAAGGTTGCTATGGAATTTATCCGTAAAGCAACTGTTGAAAATAACTGTGATTTAGGTGTGATTTTTGATACGGACGTTGACCGTGCATCCTGCGTTGATGAAAAGGGTGAAGAGATTAACAGAAATGCTATTGTTGCATTAGCCTCTGTTATTGCACTTGAAAACAACGAAGGTGGCAGTATTGTTACTGATTCAGTTACAAGTGACGGACTTCGTGAGTTTATTGAAGATAAGCTTGGCGGTAAGCATATCCGATTTAAAAGAGGGTACAAGAATGTAATTGATGAGGCTATTCGTCGTACAAATCTTGGTGAAAATACTCCTCTTGCTATTGAGACATCAGGTCATGCTGCATTTAAAGAGAATTATTATCTTGATGATGGTGCATATCTTGTAACAAAAATTATTATTAAGGCTGCTGTCCTTCGAAAAGAAAACAAGAAAATCGGTGATTGTATCAGTTCTCTTAAAAAGCCTTTTGAAGAAAAAGAACTTCGTTTTAATATTACAGAGGAAAACTTCAGAGAAATCGGTGAAAAACTTATTGAGGATATAAAGGCTATTGCCGAGAAAGACGAAGAAATGATTCTGGCACCGGATAATCATGAGGGTGTTCGAGTTTCTTTTAAAGACGAAAAGAGAAACGGATGGTTTTTGCTCCGTTTGTCAGTTCACGACCCTGTAATGCCTTTCAATACAGAAAGTGATTCCTTAGATGGTTGCATAGAAATATGTAAAACCTTCTATGAAATTGTCAAAGATGTAAAGGGTGTTGACTTTACATCACTTAAAGAATTTATAAAAATATAATAAAAGTGTTGACAAATAAGTCAAAAAAAACTACTATTATATGGAATAAAAGATTTTGAATGGAGGTGTTGGTATGGTATTCGAAAAAGTTCGTGCAATCATCTGTGACCAGCTTGAGGTTGATGAGGATATTGTTACTTTAGATGCGGTTCTCCTTGAAGACCTTGGTGCTGATAGTATTGACCTTGCTGACCTTGTTATGACTCTTGAGGATGAATTCGATATGGAAATCTCTGACGAAGAGCTTGAAAATATTAGAACTGTTGCTGATATTGTTAAGTTTATCGAAGAAAACTAATTAACAATTTCACTTTAAATTATATTAACAGGGACAGAGAATGTTTTGTCCCTGTATCTTTTGTGATAAGGAAGAAGAAAAATGGCTGAACAAAAAAAGATGGTTGAGGAAATTACCTCAATGGACGTGGATTTTGCCAAGTGGTATACCGACGTTGTAAAAAAAGCAGAATTAGTTGAATACACAAGCGTAAAGGGTTGTATGGTTATACGACCTTATGGTTATGCGATTTGGGAAAACATTCAGAAAACTCTCGATGGTATGTTTAAGGATACAGGACATGAAAATGTGTGTATGCCTATGTTTATTCCTGAGAGTCTTTTAAATAAGGAAAAGGACCACGTTGAAGGTTTTGCTCCTGAAGTTGCGTGGGTAACTCATGGTGGTAGTGAAAAACTCGAAGAGCGTCTTTGTGTTCGACCTACTTCCGAAACACTTTTCTGTGAGCACTATGCAAATATAATCCAGTCTTATCGTGACCTTCCAAAGCTTTATAATCAGTGGGTTTCAGTTGTTCGTTGGGAAAAGACTACAAGACCTTTCCTTCGTACTCGTGAATTTTTGTGGCAGGAAGGACATACTGTTCATGCAACTGCAGAGGAAGCTCAGGAAGAAACAATCAGAATGCTTAATGTTTATGCAGATTTCTGTGAAAATTGCCTTGCAATGCCTGTTGTTAAAGGTGTAAAAACTGCAAAGGAAAGATTTGCAGGTGCAGAGGATACATATACTATTGAAGCTCTTATGCATGATGGTAAAGCTTTACAGTCTGCAACAAGTCACTATTTCGGTGATGGCTTTGCAAAGGCTTTCGGAATTCAGTTCCAGGACAAGGACAATAAGTTAAAGCATCCTTTCCAGACATCATGGGGATGCACAACTCGTCTTATCGGTGCGCTTATTATGACTCACGGTGATGATAACGGTCTTGTTCTTCCACCAAAAGTTGCTCCGATTCAGATTGTTGTTATTCCTGTTGCCAGCCATAAGCCGGGTGTTAAGGAAAAAGCAACTGAAGTTTATGAAAATCTCAAGAAGATTTGTCGTGCAAAGATTGATTTAAGTGATAATTCACCGGGATGGAAATACGCTGAATATGAAATGAAGGGTGTTCCTCTTCGTCTTGAATTAGGTCCGCGCGATATTGAAAATAACCAGTGTGTTGTTGTTCGTCGTGACACAAGAGAAAAGTATTTTGTATCTCTCGATGAGCTTGAAACAAAGATTCCTGAACTTTTACAGATGGTTCATGACGGTCTTTACAATGCAGCACTTGAGCGTCGTAGTAATATGACTTATGTTGCAAATAATATGGACGAAATGATGAATATTGCAGAGAATAAGCCTGGATTTATCAAGGCTATGTGGTGCGGTGACCGTGAATGTGAAGATGCTCTTAAGGAGCAGGCAGGTGTTACATC